>CAMZKY010000069.1 GCA_947311455.1 uncultured Marinosulfonomonas sp.
ATACAAGGGTTTGAAACGAGGTTGCTTTTTCCAAGATGCTCTCCTCCAGATTGATCTTCTGGAAGAAGTTGAATCAGACAATACTCACCTCTGCAAACCCAATGTGCTATTCATGCGATCCCCCTGGCATTCCACCCACGGCATATTGACGCCCGAGGAGGCCTATGACAGAAAAACAGAACCAACGAAATTAGCAGCATAACCATGAAAACAGATTCATCTTATTTACGCTGCTAGCTGGTCGAAATACTGGGACCACCTCTATCTGTCACATAACTGTGACCTTACTGTTATACTCCCTTCACATACCTCGCCTAGCAAGGGGCCAGCTTACTGCTAAGCTGATTCACTCCAACCTAACAAGGAAACCAGGTATGTTGAATTTCAAGACATCTATCACTTCTGCTCTGATTGGTGCCGGTATGATCGCCAGCACTACGGGCGCAGCCCTTGCTGATGATCAAATCCAGATTGTTGGCTCATCCACAGTATTTCCCTTTGCAACTACAGTCGCCGAACGCTTTGGCAAATCCACAGATTTCAAAACACCTGTTGTTGAAAGCACAGGATCTGGTGGCGGCTTGAAACTGTTTTGCGCAGGTGTTGGGCTGGATACGCCAGACATTACTAACGCATCCCGCCGCATTAAGGCATCCGAAGTTGAAAAATGCGCCGCGAACGGTGTGACTGATATTGTCGAAGTCAAAGTTGGTTATGACGGCATCGTAATGGCAAATTCACGCCAAGCAGCACAGATGGAACTAAGCCTGCAAGACATCTTTTTGGCGCTGGCCAAAGACGTGCCAAATGGCCAAGGTGAATTGCAAGCCAATCCATATAAAACATGGAAAGACGTTAACGCCGCCCTGCCTGACGTGAAAATCGAAGTTATGGGCCCACCGCCAACATCCGGCACGCGTGATGCATTTGTTGAGCTGGCCATGGAAGGCGGCTGCAAGCAGTTTGATTGGATCAAGGCGCTGAAAAAGTCGGATAAACCCGCTTACAAAGCATTGTGCCACACCATCCGTGAAGATGGCGCATTTATCGAAGCTGGCGAAAATGACAATCTGATCGTGCAAAAACTGCAAGCTAATGCAGATGCCATGGGCATCTTTGGATTTAGCTTCTTGGACCAAAACGATGACGTGATTCAGGGCAGCAAAATCAATGGTGTAGCACCAGAATTTGAACTAATCGCTGATGGCAGCTACCCGGTTTCACGTTCGCTATTTTTCTACGTGAAAGCCGATCATGTTGGCAAAGTGGACGGCATGGCCGAATTCCTGGCCGAGTTCACCAGCCAAGCCGCATCCGGCGAAGACGGTTATCTGGCTGACAAGGGTTTGATCCCAATGCCTGAAGCCGAGCGCGCAGAATGGGCAGACAAAGCCAAGAACCTGACAAAACTGGAAATGTAATTTTCAAACTGGCGGGCTGCCTATCGCGGCCCGCCACCCCCTTTATTTACAGGATTTCACAAAATGGGTAATCTGCCAACTGCCCCCTTTGTTTCAAGCAACAAGACCCGGCGCCGCCTAGGCGAATTTGTGGTTTATGTGTTGCTGATAACCTCCGCACTGGTTGCGGTTGCCGTGACAATCGGCATTGTTTTCTCGCTGGCCTTTGAGGCCTATCATTTCTTTCAGCTTATTTCATGGCAAGACTTTTTGTTCGGCACTAAATGGAGCCCGCAAACCGCGATCCGCTCCGACCAAGTCGGGGCCGAAGGCAGTTTCGGGGTTTTACCGCTGGTGGTTGGCACCCTGTTGATTTCGGCGATTGCAATGGCGATTGCCACGCCGCTGGGACTGGCCTCGGCGATTTATCTGGCCGAATATGCCACCCCGCGCGCCCGCAGCATCATTAAACCTATGCTGGAAATTCTGGCGGGAATCCCCACCGTGGTTTACGGTTTTTTCGCCGCGTTAATGATTGCGCCGTTTATTCGCATGACTGGATCATCCATCGGGCTTGAGGTGGCCTCGGAAAGCGCGCTGGCGGCTGGCATTGCCATGGGAATTATGATCGTGCCGCTGATTTCCTCGCTCTCGGACGATGTGATTAACTCGGTGCCCCAATCCTTGCGCGATGCCTCATACGGCCTTGGTGCCACCCAAGCTGAAACGATCCGCAAGGTCATCCTGCCCGCCGCCCTGCCCGGTATTTCCGGCAGTTTACTGCTGGCGACCTCGACCGCCATTGGCGAAACCATGATCGTGGTGATGGCGGCTGGAATGGCGGCAAACCTGTCGGTTAATCCACTGGACGCGGTCACAACCGTCACCGTGCAAATCGTATCACTGCTAACTGGCGACCAAGAATTTGATTCCGCTAAAACCCTGTCGGCATTCGCGCTGGGGATTATGCTGTTTTGCGTCACTTTGGTTTTAAATGTCATCGCACAAAAAATCGTTAAACATTTCCGGGAACAATATGACTAATTCATTCACCGATATCACCCCATCACTGCGCCGCCGTCATGCTCGTGAAACCCGTTTTAAATGGATGGGCAAAATTGCGATTATCATTGCTGTTAGCTTTTTGCTGGTAATGGTGGGATCAATTGCATGGCTGGGATCAGGCGCATTAAAACAAACCCGCGTGCAGCTAAATGTGCATCTGGATGCGGCGCAGATTGATGCGGCCGCCGTGGCTGATGCCAATTATGGCAAGCTAATCAAAACGGCCCTGTTGGATCGCTTTCCCGAAGTAACAAAGCGACGTGACAAGAAAAGTTTATATGGGCTGGTTAGTTATGACGCGGCTTATGCTCTACATGACAGGGTCGTAGCCGAACCCGGCTTGATTGGTCAGGATCTACGCATGTGGTTTGTGGCATCCGATGATCTGGATATGCTGATCAAGGGCAACTTAGAGACCACAGGCGATGAAAACCGACGACGTTTTAGTGACAAACAGCTGGGCTGGATCAATTCGCTTAAAGAAGAAGGCGCAATCAAATCGGTGTTCAATGTGGCCTTTTTCACCACAGGAGATTCACGCGAACCTGAATTGGCGGGGGTTCTGGGCGCCTTTGTTGGCACGGCCTTTACCCTGCTGGTTTGTTTCTGCTTGTCCTTTCCCATCGGTATCATGGCAGCGATTTATCTGGAGGAATTCGCCAAAAAGAACCGATGGAATGACTTGATCGAGGTTAACATTAATAATCTGGCCGCCGTGCCCTCCATCGTTTTTGGCTTGCTGGGTCTGGCGGTGTTTTTAAACGTTTTTGGTCTGCCCCGATCATCCCCTTTGGTTGGCGGCATGGTTTTGGCACTGATGACGCTACCGACAATCATCATCGCCGCGCGCGCGGCCTTGCGGGCAGTCCCCCCGTCAATTCGGGAGGCAGCGTTGGGCATTGGCGCCACGCAAATCCAAACCGTATTTCACCACGTTGCCCCGCTGGCCCTGCCCGGAATGTTAACGGGGGCCATCGTTGGTATGGCGCGTGCCTTGGGCGAAACAGCACCGCTTTTGATGATTGGCATGGTGGCCTTTATCGTCGATATCCCCGGCTCGGTCGTGCAACCGGCCACGGCCCTGCCCGTGCAAATTTTCCTCTGGGCCGACAGCCCCGAGCGGGCGTTTCTTGAAAAAACCTCGGCAGCAATCATTGTTCTGATCGTGTTTCTGATCTTGATGAACTTGGTCGCAATCCTGCTGCGCAACAAATATTCTCAAAGGTTCTAAAATATGGATACTAAAGGTAAAATTCAGGTTTCAGCCAAAGATGTTAACGTGTTTTATGGTGACAAACAGGCGTTGCAAAACATCACGCTGGATGTGAAATCCAACAAGGTAACATCGTTTATTGGCCCCTCGGGTTGTGGTAAAACCACCTTTTTGAAATGCATCAACAGAATGAATGACCTGATCGATATTTGCCGTGTTGAAGGCAATATTTTGGTCGCGGGGCAAGATATTTATGACAAAAGCGTTGATATGGTGGCCCTGCGCGCGCATGTTGGCATGGTGTTTCAAAAGCCCAACCCGTTTCCAAAATCTATCTTTGAAAATGTAGCGTATGGAATGAAAATTCATAATATGACCAGCTCAAAATCCGAACTGGCAGATCGCGTCGAAGACAGCCTGAGACGCGCCGCCCTGTGGGACGAGGTCAAGGACAGGCTGGATCAGCCCGGCACGGGTTTGTCAGGTGGGCAACAGCAGCGCTTGTGCATTGCGCGCACTATTGCGGTGCAACCCAAGGTGATTTTGATGGACGAGCCAGCATCGGCGCTTGACCCGATTGCCACTGCCAAAATCGAGGAATTGATTCATGAGCTGAAACAGAATTTTACCATCATCATCGTCACCCACTCGATGCAACAGGCCGCAAGAGTTTCACAGCAAACTGCGTTCTTTCATTTGGGTAATCTGGTAGAGTTTGGTAAAACAACCGACATATTCACCAACCCGCAAGACGAGCGCACCCAAAATTACATTACCGGACGTATTGGATAAGGAATTAAGCAGATGGAAAACACACATATCGTGCATGCCTTTGACAAGGATCTGAAAAAAATTGAAACGCTGTTGCTGCAAATGGGAGATCTGGCTCAAAGCCAGATTGTTGACAGCATGACGGCATTGGTTGACCGCAATATGGAACTGGGCAAAACGGTTCGTCAAACAGATGACAAAATGGATGCGCTCGAGATCAAAATAAATGAAAAGGCCGTGCGCCTGATTGCCTTGCGTCAGCCGATGGCCGAAGATTTGCGCATGATCGTGGCAATTATGAAGGTCTCGGCCAGCTTGGAGCGCATCGGCGATTACACCAAAAACATTGCAAAACGCCTGAATGTTCTGGTTGAAACCCCGACTATTGGTTCATCAAACAACACATTGAAACAAATGAGCCATCTAGTTCAGGAGATGATCATGGATGTGATGAAATCCTTTATCGATCGTGACATGGAACTGGCCGCGGATGTGCGTCAACGCGACAAAGACGTTGACGAGCTGAACAACACAATGTTTCGCGAATTACTAACCCACATGATGGAAGATCCCCGCAGCATTACGGCCTGTATGCATTTGTTATTCATTGCTAAAAATATTGAGCGCGCAGGCGATCACACCACCAGCATTGCAGAACAGGTTCACTACTTAATAAACGGCTCACTGCCTACAGACGATCGGGATCGAGGCGATATGACCAGCATGATGCGTTAAGCGCGGGCTCATTATTATCTAGGGAAACCCTGAACAACGGTGCTTTGGCCGCGTGAAGATGACCGGCTGTCACCCGAATGCATGTCACCAGCCGGTTTTGGACCGCTTTCGCGTCTCTTTCCCCGTCATTTCCCTGATTTCAGGCAGTCTCCACCCTTAAGCTTCGTCGCGCGAGGTAGA
>CAMZKY010000070.1 GCA_947311455.1 uncultured Marinosulfonomonas sp.
GCGCCATATCCAGAAAGGTCGCGTGCTTGCACCACATGAATTTCATAAGGTCGGATGCCGAAAACAGGATATGGCCGTTGGTTTGCCTCATGATAGCTGTATTACCACTCCTCTAGTAAGCACCTATTTCATGCCCGGAACTCAATTAACCGTAACTTTGACATGTTTAATTTTAAGCCGTTTCTGCAGTTCTTTCAGTTCGCCACTCAATTTACGTTCTGTTACAAGAATGGGTGTTACAACTGCCTTTACAGGTTTTTCCTGCGCCTTCTGCACAGCGCGATACTTGACACATTGGTATAGACCGCGCCGCAGATCATCGTCTGTGGAAATGATCGATTTGACCTCAACAGGGTAAAAAGATTTGCCATCAGAAAACATCACATCAACAATATCACCCGAAAGAAGAGGCGCTTCGATAACGGTCTTATCGAAATTTGCAGGAACTCCGACTTTTGTCGGATTGTCTGCGACCCAGTTTTTCAGGGCTTTATGTGCATCGCTTTCACCACCGCCTCGGCCGCTTCCCGCATCTTCCTTGAAATCTTCTTTGGGGTAATTTTCAAAGGCGGACTCTCCGAAAAGCTTTTCGTAGATTTCATTCCACCTAGAGTAACTGCGTACATCTTGCCTGATTTTTTTAACAATTTTCACTTTCTTCTTATCTGAAAGATCGTCCCATTTTTTGGATTTAGCTTTCCGATATTTCTTGTTGATATACCCAGCAATGCCATCACCCGGGATGCCATCTGAACCAGTGACCAAAGCGTTGATTAACGGGGCTTGCTTATCAACTTTCAGTATTTTATCCATCATTCCACCAGGCGCATGGCCATGATGGCGTACAATTTTCCCTTTTTCTATTCCCAACTCGCGTTCAACGTGCCCACTTATTTGTGCGTAAGTCACAAAAGGTTCACCATATGAAAGGCGCTGTAAAAGTAGCGCCATCGCATATCTCGGTCCTTCATTATACAGTTGATCCTTGGTATAGTACTTGCCCATTTGTTCTCCAATTCAATCAAAAAACCACCATCGAGAGAATCATCTCGACAGAACTCACTGTGAACAATAGCCTATAAGGGTGTCAATTCCTGTCGTGGTTGAAAATGTCTTTTGCAAAAGCCCAGGATCTGCTTCGTCTAGCACTCATGGCGTCCTCGTGCCACGGCGGGATCAGCCTTGCCGAAATCCGCGCCGAATTTGATGTTTCCCATCGCACCGCGCAACGCATGACCGATGCGCTGGAAGCCACATTTGCCAATGTGGAAATCACCGACGGCACCGACCGACGGCGGCGCTGGCGGTTGCTTGATCCGGCGGTTGCCCGTCTGGAGCCACGTCAGGAAACCACCATTGAAGCGTTGGAAATTGCAACCATCTCGGCCCGTGACGACAACCGCCTGCGCCACGCCCGTGCGCTAGAAGACATGCGGGACCGGCTGATGGCCCGCCTGCCAGCGCGGGACGCGCTCAGGGCCGAAGCGGATGCCGAGGCGGTTCTGGCCTCGCTTGGCCATGTCGCCCGTCCGGGGCCACGCGCAACGCAACGCCCCGAGGTCATGGATGCGGTGATCGAGGCTTTGCGCGGGCCGTTCCCGCTGGAAATTTCCTATGGGGAGAAGGATAGCAAGCAAAGGATTGTGGAACCGCACGGCGTTCTGCTGGGCCTGCGCAGCTATCTGGTGGCCCGCCAGCCTGCCCGCGGGCCGGAATTGCTGAACTTTCGCATGGACCGGATCCAGACGGCAAAATGCCTGCACGAAAGTTATGCCTTTGAAGACGGGTTTTCCATCGACACCTACGCGGCAAAAGCCTTCGGGGCCTATCAGGACCCCGCACAATATGGCGAGGTTGTCTGGCGCTTCAGCCCCGCCGCCGCCGAGCGTGCCGCCGGCTTCCAATTCCACCCGAACCAGAGTGCCGAGCTTCAGCCTGACGGCAGTCTGATCATCCGTTTCCATGCGGCCGGCTGGCTGGAAATGGCATGGTTTCTATATCAATGGGGCGACGCGGTCGAGGTGCTGGAACCGGCTGGTTTACGCGCCCTGACCGAAAATTACCGACGATCCGATTTTGACGCTTTGCCCTGAATTTCCTTGCCCAATAGAAACAACGAGAATTGCCATGCCCGAAACCAGCCCCCACGCCGCCTGGAAAGAAAAACAGCGCGCCCTTCGCGCAGATTTTCCCGAAACCATGGGCCTGCGCGTCCACCGCTCGATCAGCTGGATCGGGCGCGCCGAACAGGCCAATGATGATCACGACGCCGCATTCCTGTTCCTGTGGATTGCATTCAACGCCGCCTACGCCGACGAAGGCTCTCTACAAGGCATCGCCACCGGCGAGCGCGGGACCTTTGAAGATTTCTTTGCCAAACTGGTGGCCCTTGATGCCGATCAGCAGATCTACAACGCCATCTGGCAGCGTTTCTCCGGCCCGATCCGCAACCTCATGCAAAACCGGTATGTGTTCAATCCGTTCTGGCAATTCCATAACGGGGTTGATGGCTATGACAACTGGGAAGAAAGTTTCAACGCTTCCGCCCGCAGTTTCGCGCAGGCTGTGCAATCCACAGATACGGCTCGCGTGCTGAGTTTCGTTTTTGACCGGCTCTACATTTTGCGCAATCAACTGATCCATGGCGGGGCAACATGGAATAGCGCCGTCAACCGCGCACAGGTCGGCGACAGCGCAGCCATCCTCGGATTCCTGATGCCGATGTTCATTAACATCATGATGGATAATCCGGACGAGAATTGGGGGCAGCCGTTTTATCCGGTTGTGGATTGACCTGCATAGTCAGGCGTTTCCACGTCACAAACAACCGTTCTCATAAAACCCAGCATGGCCTCTTGCTGCGCGCCTGATAAACGCCGGAAGTGCAAAACAAGCTGCCGTTCAACAGCCGTGGGGCTGGTCCCGTTGACCTTCAGAAGCGCCGGATCGGGCTCAAGAAGGTCAAATGGATGACAATCCAGCGCGACCGCAATCCGGTCCAGCCAATCCACGGTCAATCCTCGACGCTCTTTTTCCAGGTGGCTGATCTGTTGGTTGCTCGCGCCAACACGATCCGCAAGAGATTGCAATGTAAACCCTCGTTCTTTACGCATTTTTGCGATGCAATTCTTCATTGTAAATCATTCCGTAAACATGCCTTGACCCCAGCTTATACTGGAAAGCCGATGATTTCACGGAAAAACACATCCCCGCGCCTGCTCCCGCATAACGGCATAATCGCTCAGCATTTCGTTGAGCACCGACCCTTCCGGCAGTGCCTGCACTTCCTTGGCTGCCCGTTCTTGCACCCCCGGGTCATACTCCACCACCGGCGGGCACACACCGGTGACCCGCTCAGAACCTACCGTCGCGCAGGCGCTGAGCAAGCTCGTCACGATTACGAGGGCGGCGAGACGCGGCCTCGAGCATTCGGCGCTGGATTTCATTGGCTTTCTCCATATTTTCAAGCCGTTCCGCCAGCCGTCCCGCGCGTTCGCCCGAGCGGCGCAGGGACAGGAGGAACCGGGGTATTGTGAGGGCGATGGCGGCCCATTTCCCGACAGCCAGC
>CAMZKY010000071.1 GCA_947311455.1 uncultured Marinosulfonomonas sp.
ATCACTAAGGCTGTCATAGCTTGCCTCGTCCTTTGCGCCCGTTTGCGCCTGCCCGTGACGCACCAGAACCAGCTCATTCATCGCGGTTTCCCTTCCGATTTTGCCATACGCTTGCCATACGTTTGCCATACGTTTGCCATACAGTAGAAAACGCGGGTTTTACCACAGGCTGGCCTTTGCCCGATCCGGCCATTCCCGATCATAAGTTTCCCCGTCAAATTCGCCCGAGGTCATTTCTTTTAGCATCTCGCCAATCGTCGGTAGCCCCGCAGATTGATCGCCATCCACCCACAATCCGGCCCGCATCACCGCGCGGGCGCATTGGGGGTAAACTTCGCCTATTTTCACCACAATCACACTGCGCGGATGCTTGCCTTTGTGTTCAAACCTGTGGCGCATTTGGGTATCAACGGTAATCCTGGCCTCGCCATTGACCCGCAACACGGTCGTTGATCCAGCCACCAGAAACATCAAAGAAATACGAGGATCATTGACGATGTTTCGCAGGGTATCAATGCGGTTATTGCCCTTCCAATCGGGTAATAATAACGTGTGTTCGTCCAGTTCAACCACCACCGGCCCCGTGTCACCACGCGGGGAGCCATCGGTGCCTTCTGGCCCCACAGTCGACAGCACACAAAACCGGCTTTGCATGATCCATTTGCGATAGGACGGGGTTAATTTTCGTGCAACTTTAACCAAAGATGCCTGCCCCGGCTCCCCGTATAAATCGGTTAATTCTTTAATGTTTTCAATATATTTCACCTAATCCGCCTTTTTGACAAAGCCGCCTTCGGCCATTAAATCATCCGATGCTTTTTCGATAACCTGTTCAAGCCGTTGCATGAATTTATCGCGAGGAAGACCAGCTTCAATCCGTGGCAAAAACTCGATCACCGCGGTGCCTTGTTTGCGATACACCCCGCGTTTGGGCCAGAAAACCCCGACATTGGTGGCCACCGGAACGCATGGCATCCCTGTTTGTTCATAAAGCAGCCCCGTGCCGATTTTGTAAGGCGCTTTCACCCCCGGCGCGATGCGGGTGCCTTGGGGGTAAATCAACAATTGCCCCGACTCTAGCGCGCCACTTTCTAAATCATCCATCATCTTGGTAATCGCCTTACCACGATCCCCGCGTTTGACCGGAATGTTCCCCATTCTATTGCCAAAAAAGTGGAAAATAGGCATCCTGTGCAACTCGCGTTTGATGATAACCCGCGGGCGCCACGCAACGCTGATAATCAGGATAACATCCAGAAAAGATTGATGTTTTGAGGCAATCAGCACCTCATCTGCCGGCACCTCCCCCCGCACTTCGGTTTTGACCCCGGCAATCCACGCCAAAGACCATCGGCAATAGCGCGCATAGGTTTTTACAAAGGTAAAAACCACCCTGCGATTGACGATCGCGAATGGCAGAAAAACCAGCGCCATAAGCGGCATCATCAGATACATCTGAACGGCAAAGATCAGGCTTCTAAGCCATTGAATTCCATATAACATTACGTAAGTTCCCCCAAACGTTTAAAGGCCGCAAACCGCGTTGCGACATACGCAACGATCGCTGCAAGCGGTGGAATAAACATCGGCCATATCCATTGCCATCCAACAAAGCCCAACCCCGTTAAAAAACCACTCGCTGCCGAGGCGTCCGGCAATAACATCACAGCGATCACCCCTGCCAAAGTGCCAACCGCGGCCCCGGAAAATGCTCTCAAAGTAAAGCGACGTACAAACGCCTGTGCAATGTAATCATCGCGCGCACCGACCAGACGTAACACCTTGATAACCTGGGCATTTGTCGCCAGTGCCGCATTGGCGGCCAATGTGATCATTGCCGCCGTTGCCAAGGCAATCAGTAAAATAGACAGCGTTCCAAGCCAGCGCAAACTGCCCGCAGCACGCACCAAAGGTTTACGCCATCGGGAATGATCATCCAACACAGCGCCAGGAACTTCGGCAGACAATCGCAAACGCAATCCATCCGCATCAAATCCATTCCCATCCTGTATAATATCAATCAGTTTCGGGATCGGCAAATCATCCAGCGGAATATCAGGCCCAAACCATGGCTCCAACAGGGCCTTTTGGTCGGCTTCACTAAGCACATTAACAGCTGCAATTCCGGGGGTGGTATTTAACACTTCGATCAATTTTGAAACTTGGCGTGACATCTGATCTTCGGGGGCCGAAATACGAACGGTGGCCGATTGAGAAAGCTCGGTTTTCCACCGATCCGCCAATCGCCCCGTTGCCAAAGACAGCGCCAGAGCAAACACCGCCAGAAATGCCATTGCCCCCGCCGTGAAGGATGTCAAAGTTGCGGTATGTCCGCTAGGCGGCACCACCTGATCGGCGTGCTGATCCCCCTTTAGCAGTTGAATCGCCCCTTTTGTGGCGGCCAGAACCGTGTGTTTATCGGGGGTTAACGATTTTAAAATATCAGATATGTTCACAGATCGGCCCCCGCAAGTTGCAATCGCCGATTGCTAATTCGTAACACCCGGGCATTCACTTTGGATTTGGCGGTTCGGATCAGATTCAGATCATGGGTGGCAATCATGATAGTTTTGCCCATTTTGTTCAATTCGATCAGTAGGTTAAGCATCCTGCTCGACATTTCCCAATCAACATTGCCCGTCGGTTCATCCGCCAAAATCACATCGGGCGACAAAATCAAGGCCCGCGCAAGTGCAGCACGCTGGCGTTCCCCCCCTGACAACTCGGCAGGGAGTGCCTCTGCATGATTCTCAAGCCCCACCCAATTTAATAGCGATTGCAAATTTTCCGTAACCGCTTGGCGCTTTCGCCCCGAAACCATAACGGGAAGAAGAATATTCGTTGCAACATTCAGGTGCTCTAAAAACTGGCAATCCTGATGCACAACGCCGATCCGTTGGCGATTTACTGCAACCTCGTCACGGTTCATTGTGCGTGTGTCTTTTTCAAAAACTTTCACAACCCCCGCCGTTGACGCCAATTCCATATAACAAAGCTTAAGAAACGTGGTTTTTCCGGCACCCGATGGCCCAGTTAAAAAATGAAATGAACCCGACCCCAGTTTGAGCGAGATATCAGACAAGAGTTCACCACCGCCATAGCTGTATGCCACATTCTTTAACTCGATCACCACATGGCCTTTCATATCAAATTAGCAACAGTTTTGCCCGAGGCTACGCATAGATTCAACCAAGGCACCACGCAAAAGCTTTAAACTTTTGTTTTCTCTTGCTAGAAACAAGGTAACTCGTCAGATTTGAACCTGTTTCTTGGGTCATTACAAGGAAATCGAAACAATGCGGCTTATTTGCCCCAACTGCGACGCACAATATGAAGTTGCCGATAGCGCCATCCCGGATGATGGCCGCGATGTTCAATGTTCAAGCTGTGGTCAAACCTGGTTTCAGAAATCTGTGCATATGCTTGAAGCAGAAGCCATCAAAGTGGCTAATGCGGCTGTTGAAGATTCGGCTTCACCGTCTTCGTTTCAGATAGAAAACCCGGCATCAAACCCAGATCCCGACATTGAATCGCCCGGCCCCGAGGCCACAATTGAGACACAAACACCGGCTCAAGAACCTGCGCACAGAAAACCAAGCGATGCCGCGCTTGAAATACTTCGCGAAGAAGCTGAAATCGCCGCAAAATCTCGGCTAAGCCAAACAAGTGCCGGTATCGAAACACAACCAGATCTTGGTTTGGAAACGCCTTCGAAAAAACCTTCGCCAAAGCCACAAATCGTTCAAGAGCGACGCACAGATCTGCAAGATGTTGCGCAAGAAGAAATACCGCAAAGATCCCGCCGCGATCTGTTGCCCGACATCGAAGAAATCAATTCTACTCTGCGCGCAACATCTGACCGCGAAGCAGATACCGCAGGCGATAGTGAATTTTCCGCTCACCTCCGCAAAAAAAGACGGCGCGGGTTTCGGCTTGGATTTGGGCTAATTCTGCTTTTAACGGCTGCGTTGATTATCGTTTATATTTACACGCCTCAAATCATCGAAAAATCGCCGCAAACCCAACCTTACTTAAGCAAGTATGTTGATGCGGTGAATGATCTGCGAAACGGGCTTGAAATGATCATGAAAAAAGCCACAAGCAGCATGACGAATAGTCAATAACAAAAGGCCTAGGGCGCAAACTTAATACTGTTCCAATAAGCGTTCAAGATACTCAAGCTCTGCATCTGGTCGTTCTTGCTCGCCTGAACGCCTACGAATTTCATCCAGCAATTCGCCAGCCCGCCTGTATACATCTTCGCCCTGAAGCATCTCTTGCCCCGTTCCAACTTTGCCGCGCCCTGTGACGTCACGCCCCAACGGATCGCGTGAACTTGCGCTTTCGCGGCCTTGCGTTTGTCCTTGCTGTCCTGGGCTTTGCTGCTGTTGGGCGCGCGCCATCGCATCGCCCAGATTTCGCATGCCTTCGCGCAGGGCCTCGATGGCTGCCGCCTGATCATCCAAGGCTTGTGCAAGATTGTTGTCACGCAACGATTGCTCTGCCCGATCCATGGCATCCCCTGCACGCCCCAAGGATTCGCGTGCATCATTACCTTCTGCGGTGCCGGCCCCCGGAAGGTTATCTTGCTGACGTTGCAACTCATTACGTAGCGCCTGTTGACGCTCGGCAAGCCCTTCCTTGCCACTTCCTGCGCCGTCTTGCTCGCCGCTATTGCCATCATTGCCGCCACCTTTTCCAGTGCCACCATCGCCTTGATCGCTTTGGCCTTGGTTGGCTTGGTTTTTGCTTTTGCCGCTAGCATCAGGATTGAATTGTTCCTGTAGATCACGAAATGCCTGATCGGAAAGGTCTTGTTGATTGCGTAGGGTGTCTTTTAAATCTTCCATCGCCTGTTCACCTTGCCCACTAGGATCACCCCCGCCTGGTTGATTTTGCGCGGCTTGCAGGTTTTCCATCAGGTCATTCATTTGCTCCATCAGGTCTTGGGCTTCAGCCATGCGGCCCTGTTCCATCAATTCCTGAATGCGATCCATAAGCGCCTCAAGCTCTTGGGAGGTGATGATCATTTGTTCTTGATTCTGGGCTTGCTGTGGCTCGTCCAGCCCATTATTTTCTTGCTGTTGCTGCGCCAATTGATCGGTGTAATTCTTGGTGGCGTCACGCAATTCCTGCATCAGTTCGGCGATTTCTTCTTTGCTTGCCCCATTGCGCATCGCCTCGGCCAGACGTTCCTGAGCGCGCTTCAGCCGTTCTTTGGCATCGGCCAATGAACCATCTTCCAAAATCAGCGCCACATCCCACAAAGCATTGCTCAGATCGGTTTGCAGTTGGTCATCAAAGCCAAATGCTACCGCAGATTCTAGACGGCGTATCACAACCCGCAACATCAGATAGGCTCCGTTGTTGCGCACAAAGCCTTCGGGGCGGTTGATCACCGCGCGCAAAACCTGTGCCACACGGGTGCCGTTTTGGCGCGACCACAGCAAATCACGGCGTTGTTCGATCACCGCACTTGCCAAAGGACCAAAAAAACGACGTCCGGGTAAAACCATTTTAAGCGGTTCCGATGTGCCGGTTTGTTCCAACGCATCAGACACGGTTAAAACCATAGAAACCGGCAGGCCCGCCCATGGGTGTTTTGAAAAATCATCAATCAGGTTTTCGGTGAAATCGCTGCGATCGCCACGGATTGGCATAGGAAGATCAACAATAATGTCATCGCGAGGCTCGGGATCAATCGTCAAGCCATATCGGCGTGTCACCACAGAAAGATCAAGCGTGAAAACCGCGTTCCCTGATACCACTTCGTAATCATCTGTGGCTTTAAACGGCAGGCTCATTTGGCCGCGCGCTTCGGCTTTCAGTTCACCGCCAATTTTCACTGCGGGTTTTGCGTCGGCGATCAGTGTGATGTCCCACATTGACCCGCTTTCGCCTTCAATTTCCAAAATACCGTTTTGATTAGCCGTCAGCTTGATCAAATCCGTGTCAAGGGTTTGGCTGCTTTCAATCGGTGAACCTGAGATGGATTCATGAACCTTAAGCGCACCAGCTTTTCCATATAACCGCAAGGTAATTTCAGACCCTTTCGGAATGTCCAAAACCCCATCAGTGAAATCATTCAGATAAAGGCTAGGTTTACCGGTATAGGCAGGAGGATTGATCCAGCCCTCCCAGCTTGGGCCATTTAATGCGGCGCTTGCGCTTGAACCATCGGCAAGGCGGGTAATGTCGTTCACCCGCGAAACCGTGCCAAATAAAATCGCAACCAAAAACGCCAGCAATGCCATATAGCGCAGCGCATAAGGATCAAGTTTAGACACCTTCAAGTCCACAGGCGCAGCCCGCGCGGAGTCTAGCTGTTTTTTCATTCGGGTTTGATGCGCACGCCACACCGCCCTTGATGCGGCATCCTCGGCCCCGACAGCCTGATCATCTAACACCGTGCGGATCGGCGCACCAACAAGGGTTTGATCCAGCTTTTCACGAGCTTCGTCTTGGGAGGGCCATTTAAATTTTTTGATCCCGTAAATCAGTGCCCAGATGCCGCCGACGCCAATCAACGCGATCACAGTATAGATCACGTTTCGCGGGAGGTTATCCTGTAGACCAAGCATCAAGCAAGCAAGCGCAGAAATCAGCACTGACCATAGGGGCCAAAATGCTTTGGTCATCCGTTCCGTAACCATCCCGACCCGCGTTAAACGCAAGGTGGTTTGAATACCCGCTAACGGGTCAACAGGGGCGGTTTTTTTCTGCGTCATACCATTCCCATTTTGCCCTTAACGCCCCATGCGTCAAAGCCATTCCGGTATTGTATCGCGGTTTATCATATCTTCCAAGGTTGGACGTTCGCGGATGACGGCGAATTGATGCCCGTCGACCAGAACTTCTGGGATCATCGGGCGGGAATTATACTCCGACGACATCACCGCACCATATGCGCCCGCCGAACGGAATGCTACCAGATCACCCGCCTTTAGCGGCGCAAGATCGCGGTGTTTGGCAAATGTATCACCAGATTCGCAAATCGGGCCAACAATATCGTAGGGTGTTTTTTCAATACCTGCCGCTGCCTCTTGCACTGGAATAATATCATGATGGGCGTCATACATGGCAGGGCGGATCAGATCATTCATCGCAGTATTTACGATCAGGAATTCGCGGTCTTCACCCTGTTTTACAAAGATCACTTCGGAAACCAGAATACCTGCATTGCCAGCAATCAGACGGCCCGGTTCGATTTCGATTTCACAGCCCAGATCACCCAAGGTTTCCTTGACCATTTGACCGTATTCCATCGGCAAAGGCGGGGCATCATTGCTGCGCTCGTAAGGAATGCCAAGGCCACCGCCCAGATCAAGGCGTTTGATCTCATGGCCCTCGGCGCGCAGGGTTTCGGTAAGATCGCGCACCTTTTCATAGGCGGCTTTGTAGGGGGCAAGCTCGGTTAACTGGCTGCCGATATGCACGTCAATGCCGATGATTTTCAGGCCCTTCATTTTGGCCGCCATGGCATACACCTCGGACGCACGCGAAATCGGAATTCCAAATTTATTTTCTGATTTTCCGGTAGCAATTTTGGCGTGGGTTTTGGCATCTACATCGGGGTTTACCCGCACGGTAATCGGAGCCACCACCCCCAACGACAAGGCAACATCGTTCAAGGCGATCATCTCGGGCTCGGATTCCACGTTGAACTGGCGGATGCCGCCCATCAACGCCATTTTCATTTCTTCGCGAGTTTTACCAACGCCGGAAAATACGATCTTGTCGCCCGAAACTCCGGCAGCTTTGGCGCGCGCATATTCACCGCCCGACACCACATCCATGCCGGCCCCCAGATCGCCCATCAATTTCAAAACCGCCTGATTTGAATTGGCTTTCATTGCGTAACAGACCAGATGATCCATGCCGTCCAGTGCCTCGTCAAACAGGCGATAGTGGCGGCGCAATGTGGCGGCGGAATACAGGTAAAACGGCGTTCCAACTTGGGCCGCGATTGTGGGCACCGCCATGTCTTCGGCATGTAAAACACCGTCTTTATAAAGAAAATGATCCATAGAGTTCTTGGCCTTGTTCGCAAAATTCTGTTGGCCATACCGATACGCACCCAGCGGGAAATGGCAAGGGGATATATGAGCGTTTACCGGCGCAGGTTACGATCAAGCATCCGCATCGCAGCATTTTACATCTGTTGACAACGTGCATCAGGCAGGGAAAACAGGGCGCGGTGGCTCACCATGCCGTCAACCAATGATGCCATCACCCGCCCTAAAGCATCCGCATCAATATCCGGGCGCACCTCGCTTTTGGCGATAAGGTTTACCAACGCCGCGCTGTATTAATCGCCGATTCGATCAAAGAATTTGACCACCTCTTTTGTCACTATATCGGATTGCGAGCTTGGCCTCATGACCTCAAAAAACAGTAAAATTTCACCGCGCACTTGTCCGAGGTGTCAATCACTTCCGAAAGCACGGCCAACAATTCATCCAATGCATTTACAGTAGTAAGCGGCACAAATCCCGCTTCCATTTTTGGCAAAACCATCTCCATCAATGACGATGTCAGCTCCGCTTTGCTTTTGAAATAAAGGTAAAGCCTGCCTTTGGCCGAGGCGACCTTCGTGGCGATATCTGGCTGCATTCGCCAACTATATTTGATCGTGCACTTGGTGTTGAAATCACCCAACTGATCAGCACAAGTGGCGCTGCTTTCCTAGAAGCAATGTTTTACCATACCGGCACAAAAACCCTAATTTTTACCAATTTTTTTGAAAACGTACCGACAAAAGATTTCCCAATCTGGTCCCGACCGTTCGCACATCTTTTGGGGATCCTTGCGCCAGACGCATTGTATTTGCCCATGGCAATTGGGTTAAGAACAACGCAAAAAACTTCCTAAGACACGCATTTCATTGGCTTTTATAGGCCGATGCTCACATTAACCGGCCCCACTTGCGTGCCAACGGAAACCGACGGGCTAACCCCGCTTGGAGTGATTGACACGCCCGCATTGATCGACGGGCGGATTGGTGCCCCCGCAGCGCCACAAGCGGCCAAAATCAGGGCGGCACAGGTTAAAACAACAACATTCTTCAATTCAGCACCTCATTCCAATAGACAATCTGTTTACGCACTTGATCCGGCGCAGTTCCACCGAAACTGGTGCGGCTGGCAACGGAATTATGCACACCAAGCACGTCAAACACTCTTTGGGTGATGTCACCATGCACCGATTGCATATCATCTAACGTCAATTCCGGCAAATCACAGCCCTTACTCTCGGCCATGGCCACCAGTGATCCGGTGATATGGTGCGCATCGCGAAATGGTAGGCCCAGTTCTCGCACCAGCCAATCGGCCAAATCCGTTGCGGTGGAAAATCCCGAGGCCGCTGCCACTTCCAACACGTCGGTATTCGCGGTTAAATCCGATACCATGCCTGTCATCGCGGCCAAGGCCAGCATCAGGCTATCGGCGGCGTCAAACACCTGTTCTTTGTCTTCTTGCATGTCTTTGGAATATGTTAACGGCAAGCCCTTCATCACTGTAAACAGCCCCACCATCGCCCCCATAATCCGGCCGATTTTGGCGCGGATCAATTCGGCAGCATCCGGGTTTTTCTTTTGCGGCATGATGGATGAACCCGTTGAAAACCGATCTGAAAGCGCCACAAACCGGAATTGCGCCGATGACCAGATCACCAATTCTTCGGCAAAACGCGAAAGATGCATCGCGCAAATGCTGCTCGCGGCCAGAAACTCCAGCGCGAAATCGCGGTCTGCGGTGGTATCCAGAGAATTGCGTGTCGGGCCATCAAACCCAAGGGTTTGTGCCGTCATGTGGCGATCAATCGGAAAGGATGTTCCCGCCAGTGCCGCCGCCCCTAGGGGGCATAGATTCATCCGTTTGCGCGCATCCTGAAACCGCGACAAATCACGGCCCAGCATTTCAACATAGGCCATCATATGATGGCCCCATGTGACAGGCTGTGCCACTTGCAAATGGGTAAAGCCGGGCATCACCCAATCGGCCCCTGCCTCGGCTTGCACCAGCAGCGCTTTCATCAGGGCCTGAATGCCCTCAATCGCCGCATCTGTTTGATTTCTAACCCACATTCTGAAATCCAGCGCCACCTGATCATTGCGCGACCGCGCCGTATGCAAGCGCCCTGCAGGTTCGCCAATCAGGTCTTTCAGGCGCGATTCCACATTCATGTGGATGTCTTCCAACGCGGTCGAGAATTCAAAATCACCACCGTCGATCTCTGACAAAATCGTGAGAAGCCCTTCCCTAATCACCGCGGCATCGTTATCTGTGATGATACCCGTTGCGGCCAGCATGGCGGCATGGGCGCGCGAGCCTTCGATGTCTTGTGCGGCCATGCGTTTGTCAAACCCGATCGAGGCATTGATTGCCTCCATAATCGCGTCCGGCCCTGCGGCGAAGCGCCCGCCCCACATGGTGTTGGCTTTGCTGGATTTCGAGTTACTATCGGTCATGTCTGGCCCTTGGAGGAATGAATGAAAATTCTAAAGTCTATCGCTCTATACGCGTCCCTTATGCTTGGTGCAAACGCTGCGTTTGCCGATACGACCGCATTAGAGGCAATGCGTGCAGGTTTGATGAAAAAACTGGTTTTTCATAGCGAACCAAAGCCCGTTTCAACCATTGCCTTTACCGATCCGCAAGGCGGGCAGAACCATTTGGCCGATTACAAGGGCCAATATATCCTGCTGAATTTCTGGGCCACATGGTGTGCGCCGTGTCGTAAGGAAATGCCTTCACTAGAACGATTGCAAGTTAAACTGGGAAGTGATAATTTCAAGGTTGTTCCCATAGCCACAGGGCGCAACACCATTCCCGGGATCACGAAATTCTTTGAAAAGGCCGGGGTTGAACATTTGCCCGTGCTGCTGGATCCCAAAAGCACGTTGGCACGGGATATGGGGGTTTTGGGCCTGCCGATTACAGTTATTCTTGATCCCGAAGGGCGTGAAATTGCCCGTCTGCGTGGGGATGCAGAGTGGGATAGCGACAGCGCTTTGGCGACTTTCAAAGCCTTAACAGAATCTAAATAGCCATAAAACCTGTGCAAAAATCCGGTTTTGGCTGTTAACCGCAAAATTACCTATATGAATAAGGGTTTTTTGACGATTTCGCGGTATGGCAAGTGTATGGCAAGTGTATGGCAAGCGTATGGCAAAAATCCGGACAATCCGCGGTTAACGATGCGCACGCATCCATTGGGCAAACCCAAATCAAACCCGAATAGATACAATTCGAACATTCACAGCTTATTATGATTCTGTAGTCACAGTGCCTTTATCTGAAGATGGAGCCTGCTGATGTCAAACCCCGACCACCCTGCAAACGGATTTAGCGACCCCCTAAGTTTAGCCGTTGAAAACCGTGACAATAATACGATGAAAATGGTTGAAAATGCGTTGGCCCGTAAAAATGTGATGCTGGCGTTTCAACCCGTTGTGCTGGCGTCAAATACCAAACGTGTTGCCTTTCACGAAGGGCTTATCCGCGTGATGGATGAAACAGGGCGCATCATTCCGGCACGCGAATTTATCAATGTTGTTGAAACCACCGAAACAGGCCGGATCATTGATAGCCTCGCGCTTGAACTGGGATTGGCCGAACTGGCGTTGGAACCAACGCTGCGGCTATCCATCAATATGTCGGCGCGTTCCATCGGCTATAAACGCTGGATGCAAACGCTGGATCACGGGCTAAGCCTTGACCCGACAATCGCCGAGCGGCTTATCCTTGAAATCACTGAATCATCCGCCATGTTAATGCCCGAACTTGTGACATCCTTTATGGAGGATTTGCAGGCGCGCGGAATTTCCTTTGCATTGGATGATTTTGGCGCAGGCTATACCGCTTTCCGGTTTTTGAAGGATTTCTATTTCGACATTATCAAAATCGACGGGCAGTTCATTCGTGACATTTACAATAATCCGGATAATCAGGTTATGACCAAGGCGCTAGCCTCGATTGCGGTGCAATTTGAAATGTTTACCGTGGCCGAAAGCGTGGAATCGGCAGAAGACGCTGAATTTTTGCAATCAATCGGCATTGATTGTTTGCAAGGGTATTATTTCAGCGCCCCCGTTATCGACCCGGCTTGGCGCAATCAAAATCAAAAAGCGCGGGCCTGAATTAAAAATATTGCTGCAGTGCAGCACATCTCCTAAGGTGCTCCTATAATAATGCGCGTTTTAACCTGCGCGCCATTTTTCTTTGGGAGAGGAACTTAAAATGACAGATATCGTAATCGCATCTGCGGCCCGCACCGCTGTGGGCAGCTTTGGCGGCGCATTCGCCAATACCAAAGCCCATGATTTGGGCGCAAGCGTTTTGGAAGCCGTGGTGGAACGCGCAGGCATCGACAAATCCGAAGTATCAGAAACCATTTTGGGCCAAGTGTTATCCGCGGGCCAAGGCCAAAACCCGGCGCGCCAAGCGCATATCAATGCAGGCCTGCCGATTGAATCCTCGGCTTGGGGGATCAATCAGGTGTGTGGTTCTGGTTTGCGTGCGGTTGCCCTGGGCGCACAACAAATCATGTTTGGTGATGCTAAAATTGTCGCGGCGGGCGGGCAAGAAAACATGAGCCTTTCCCCCCATGTGGCGCATCTGCGCACCGGCCATAAAATGGGGGATGTGAAATATATCGATTCGATGATCCGCGATGGATTATGGGATGCGTTTAACGGTTATCATATGGGCCAGACCGCCGAAAATGTTGCCGAAAAATGGCAAATTACCCGCGATATGCAGGATGAATTTGCCGTGGCCAGCCAAAACAAAGCCGAAGCCGCGCAAAAAGCAGGTAAATTTGTCGATGAAATCGTACCCTTTACGGTGAAAACCCGCCGTGGTGAAACCGTGGTCGATGCAGATGAATATATCCGCCACGGTGCAACCCTTGCCAACATGCAAAAACTGCGCCCTGCCTTTGTTAAGGACGGCACGGTGACGGCGGCGAATGCCAGCGGCCTGAATGATGGCGCGGCGGGTGTTTTGCTGATGTCTGCCGACAACGCCGCCAAACGCGGCATCACACCGATGGCGCGGATTGCATCATTTGCCACCGTTGGTCTTGACCCGTCGGTTATGGGTGCAGGCCCGATTTATGCCAGCCGCAAGGCGCTTGAAACTGCCGGTTGGAAAGCCTCTGATCTGGATCTGGTCGAAGCCAACGAAGCCTTTGCCGCCCAAGCCTGTGCGGTGAACAAAGATATGGATTGGGATCCTGCCATTGTAAACGTGAACGGCGGTGCGATTGCCATTGGCCACCCGATCGGCGCATCCGGTGCGCGGATCCTGAACACCCTGCTATTCGAGATGGTGCGCCGCGATACCAAAAAAGGTTTGGCAACTTTGTGTATCGGGGGCGGAATGGGTGTTGCGCTTTGTGTCGAACGCGGCTAAAGAAATCCTGCGCGCAATATTATTACGCGCAGGATTTATCTGACGCACTTTAATTGCGTCGCCAAACTGGAGAA
>CAMZKY010000072.1 GCA_947311455.1 uncultured Marinosulfonomonas sp.
AAATATACGCGCCAACCAATATGCGCCAAGGCCGCCAGCCGCCAAACACGACAATCGCCAAGGCGATCCAACCCGCGCCAGCCGTCATGCCCTCTGTCCAGATTGGCACACGGATCAGGGATAGGTAAGCGCCGCCAAGCCCCGCGCAAGCGCCGCCAAAAATAATTGCCAAAATACGAATGCGCACCACTTTATAGCCAAGTGCATGCGCGGCGTCGTGATTTTCGCCAACGGCGCGGATAATCAGCCCCACACGGGTATATTTAAGCATCGCCCATGTGACAGCTGTTAGCAGCAGGCCAAAGTAAACCATCGGATCATGTTGAAACAGAATTGGCCCAACCACAGGCAAATCCCCCAGCAATGGAATATGCCACGCGGAGGTTGTTGGGGGCTTCAGCCCGTTATAATTCTGCCCGACAAGTGCCGATAGGCCAAGACCAAACATCGTTAGCGCCAATCCCGACGCCACCTGATTGGCCAACAGGATTTGTGTGAGAAAGGCAAACAGCAGCGACAGCACCGCACCGGCAACCGCCGCGAGAACAAAGCCCAAAAACGGGCTTCCGGTTTCGACAGCCGTGGCAAAGCCAACGATGGCACCGATAATCATCATCCCTTCGACACCCAGATTAAGCACACCGGATTTTTCAACGATGAGTTCACCAAGCGCGGCCAGCAAAATTGGCGTGGCGGCGATCATCAGCGAGGCGATCAATAGGGCGGGGTTAATTGCAGAGAGATCCATTACACGGCCTCCGATTTTTTAAGAACGATGCGGAAGTTTGACAAAACATCCATCGCCAGTAGGAAAAACAGCAACATGCCTTGAAACGCCTGAATGGCGGGGGCGGGCAGGCCCAGCATCAATTGCGCCAGGTCACCGCCAATATATGTAAGCGCCATCAACAGCCCTGCCAGCAAAATGCCGATCGGGTTCAGGCGGCCCAGAAACGCCACGATAATCGCGGTAAAGCCGTAGCCCTGATTAAAGCTGGTGGTGATTTGCCCTGCTGGCCCCGTCACTTCGAACAATCCCGCCATGCCCGCCAATGCGCCTGAAATGCCAAGGCATAGCATGATCAAACGGGTCGGGTTCACCCCGCTAAAGCGGGCCGCACGTGGCGATTGCCCTGCAAGGGTGATCTGAAATCCCAACAGGTGTTTTGACATGGTCACATAAGCAAAAATTACCGCAATAAATGCCGCAACCACGCCCCAGTGCATGCCTGTGCCGGCAAGCAATTCGCCATTAAACGCCGCCTCGTATTGTTTGAAATTGCGCGAGCCGGGAAAGCCGTGGCCTTCGGGGTTGCGCAGCAGGCCCAGTGCCATTGCCGCCATGATATGCTCGGCCACATAGACCAAAAGCAGCGACACGAGGATTTCATTGGTATTGAATTTTGTGCGTAAAATCGCCGGGATCATCGCCCACAGCCATCCGCCAAATGCGCCTGCGATCACCATTGCCGGAAAAATGAAAACACTGTCGGTGGGGTAAACCGCAAGGCCCAGCCCCGCGCCACACAAGGCTCCGATAATATACTGCCCCTCGGCCCCGATATTCCAGATACCAGCCCGAAACCCGAAGGAAAGGCCAATCGCAATCAAGATCAACGGCCCCGCCTTGACCAACAGTTGCGGGCGCGAATAGCTGGCGAATTGTTCTGAAAACAACGGATCCCAAAAGATGATTTTGATCGCTTCGAACGGGTCTTTGCCAAGGATGGCAAACATGATGCCGCCCGCGATCATCGTCATCAGCACCGCAAGGATCGGCGTTGCAATCGTCCAGCCGCGCGACGGTGTGGGGCGTTTTTCCAATCTAAACATGGGCCGCTTCCTGTTCATCTGCACCGCCCAGCATCAGGCCGATTTCCTCAACCGTCAGGCCCTTGGCGGGGTGGGGTTTTGTCATGCGGCCTTCGTTCAGGGCGCAGAAATTATCAGAGATTTCCATCAATTCATCAAGATCTTGCGAGATGACCACCACCGCCGCACCTTTTTCCGCCAAATCCAGCAAGGATTGACGAATTTGCGCTGCTGCACTGGCATCAACGCCCCACGTGGGTTGATTAACCACCAGCACACGCGGGTTTTGCAACACCTCGCGACCAATCACAAATTTTTGCAGATTTCCGCCCGACAATGCGCGCGCCGCCGTGCGTGCCCCGGGGGTGCGGACATCAAATTCGGCGATTACCCGTTTGGCGAAGGCGCGGGTTTTCCCCCAATCAACAAAACCCTTATTCACCAGTTTTTCCCGTGACGCAGCGGTTAACAATGCGTTTTCAATTAGGCTCATGTCGGGGGCGGCGGCGTGGCCCAGACGTTCCTCTGGTGCGGCCAGAATACCGAGTTCGCGCCGCGCATTGGGGCCGAAATCACCGATGGGCCGGCCTTCAAACCGTGCCGTATCAGCCCCGCAAGGGGTTTCACCGGAAATTGCCGCCAGCAGTTCTTCTTGGCCATTGCCAGCAACCCCGCCGATGCCCAACACTTCGCCGGCGCGCACTTGCATGTTGATGTTTTTAAGCGCGGTACCAAATTGTGACGTGGCGGCGGCGGACAGGTTGTTCAGCTCCAGAACCACATCGCCAAAGGCACCCGCCTCGCGCAAGGGTTGGTGCAGGGCACTGCCCACCATCATTTCTGCCAGTTCACGGGCAGATTTTTCGCTGGGGGTGCAGGTATCCACCACCTTGCCATGGCGCAGGATCGTGGCGCTATCACAAATCGCACGGATCTCATCCAGTTTGTGGGAAATATACAGGATCGCGGTGCCCTCATCGCGCAACTGGCGTAGGGTATGGAACAGGATTTCAACCTCTTGCGGGGTTAAAACGCTGGTCGGTTCGTCCATGATTAACAGTTTCGGATCTTGCAACAAACACCGGATGATTTCAACACGCTGGCGTTCGCCTGCCGACAGATCACCGACCAAACGATGCGGATCAAGCGGAAGGCCGTAATCATGGCTCACCTTGGTGATGCGTGCCGCCAATTCGCTTTGTTTGGGTGGGTTTTCCATGCCAAGCGCGATATTTTCGGCCACATTCAAAGCCTCGAACAAGGAAAAATGCTGAAACACCATTGCCACACCGGCGGCGCGTGCGGCGCGTGGCTCTGTTGGGGAAAATGCGTTGCCTTCCAATGTCATTTGCCCAGCATCGGGATGCACAAGACCGTAGATCATTTTCACCAATGTGGATTTGCCCGCGCCGTTTTCCCCCAGCAGGGCATGCACTTCGCCTTTGTCGATGGAAAAGGAAACCGCATCATTGGCCACGACGCCGGGATAGGCCTTGGTTAGACCGTCAAGTTTGATCAGCTGTTCGCTCATAAAGTGGCTTCCTGTTTTGCGCGTTTGGATAGATCACTGGTATGATTCATCTTTTGCAATAGATCATGCACGATGCCAACCGCAATGGCTTGTGGTTCTTTGCCCAGAGACAAATCACCAATAGGGCAAGTGATGCGGCCGATATGGTCGGGGCTGTGGCCAAGGGTGACAAGGCGTGATTTAAACCGCGCCCATTTGGTTTTTGAACCGATCAAGCCGGCGAATGCAAATTCATGGTTCAGCAATGCGTGGCAAATATCGAAATCTGCGCCGTGGTTGCGGGTCATGATATAATGGCGCGCATTCGTGGGGGCGTGGCGCACCAGATCGGCGATATTTGCAGCGGTTAAGGGGGTGATGTTGTCGGGCAAATCATCGGGAAAACAGCCCATATCCATATCAATCAGCGTCACATCATAGGATTTCAATGCCGCCAACATGATCGCCGTGGCCCGCCCCACATGGCCAGCCCCAAATATCCAGATCGGAATTTGCGGCTGCCATAGGGATTCTGCGAGCCAGCCATTTATCAGGGTTGGGGGCAGGGGGGTGTTTTCATGCTGCTCTTTGATGAGCCGGGCTAGTCGGGGGGGGCAGGCTTCATCACCATCAATGCGCCGGATATAGGTTTTTTGATCCGGGTCGATGCGGGCCAATGCGGCCTCGTCAAATCGTTCATAGATCAACGTCACCGATCCGCCACAACATTGGCCAAGCGCGGGGCCCAGTGGCTCGGTGCGTTGCATCGATTTGCTATCAGGGGCCAGCATAGCACGGGCGCGTTGGGATGCGGCAAATTCCAGAGTGCCGCCGCCGATAGTGCCCGCCTGACCTGTGTGCCAAACCAGCATCTCGGTACCCGCTCCGCGCGGGGCCGCACCTTTGGTTTCGGCAATCACCACCCGCACCACAGGCCCGCGCCGCGCGATGGTGGCGGCGATGTGTTTAAGGTTAAAGCTCACGTTTTTTGCCTGTTGATCGCATTTAATATGCGTTCCGGCGTGGCAGGGGCATCCAATGCGGGGTATTTGCTGCCGGTCGCTGAAATTGCATGGGAAACGGCCATAAAAGCCGATATGCCGTGGGTGAATGGCGGCTCCCCCACCGCTTTGGAGCGGTAAATCGTGTCTTCGGTATTGCGCCCATCCCACAAATGCACGTTGAAAATATCGGGGCGATCCGAACAGGCGGGGATTTTATAGGTGCTCGGAGCGTGAGTGCGCAAGCGGCCCGCATCATCC
>CAMZKY010000073.1 GCA_947311455.1 uncultured Marinosulfonomonas sp.
CCCTTTGCAAACCATGAGAAGGATAGCAATTTCCCTTGCCGCTCATGGATACTTTGAAGCCATTCTGGCGCAGGATTTTCTGATAGTCATGCGAACAATATTGACTGCCGCGATCTGAATGGTGAATGCAGCCCTTAGGCGGCCTGCGCAGAGCAATAGCCATGTTCAACGCCCTGATTGCCCTCCTCTCGGTGATGCAAGGGCATCACCTGCCGGGCAGCGGGTCCCTTTTCATTCGGTTCGACACGGCTCCCGTTGACCGGCAGGTGATTTTTCTTGAAATCACCGAGAGGGGGCCGATTACCCGCCTGGAATAAAGGTCCAGAACTACGGCCAGATAGAGCCAGCCCTCACGGGTCCAGATATAGCTGATATCAACCACCCATTTCTGATTGGGTCGATCTGCAGAGAAGTTCCGGTTCAACAGGTTTGGTGCAATGTTGAACTTGTGGTTGCTGTCAGTTGTAACCTTGTGTTTATGGGTTCTGACAACAGAAATCCCGTTCTGTCGCATCCATTGCCTGGCAGGTGATGTTTACATCACCGAGAGGGGACCTCCCGACGCGGCCCCTCTCATGGTTTGCAAGCAAACCACTGCCGGGCAGTGGGATGGCCGACTTCCAGACCAATCTCTTTCAGCTCTTCAGTCATCCTTGGCCGACCATAACTGTTCAAGCTTAGGCGGTGCTGTTCTCTGATATGGGCCAACAGAACCATGTCTTCCATTGACCGGCAGGCGATATTTGTACCGCCGAGAGGGGCGCTGACGCTGGCTAATAGGGCGAGACCGATAAGCACGATACCCACGCGAACTGACATTCATAATCTGGCACAGCCGACCGGTCGGAAGAGCCGCGCGATTTTCTTCGATGAACCTAAACCTCATGGCTTTTGTCCCGCGATGAAACCTCTCGGCGATTGTTCCAATCACCTTCCGGTCAATGGATGGTGGCTTTTTTTAACACTTCCCTCTCCTCACGAAGTAGCCGATTTTCCTTTCGCAGCATGGCTACTTCTCTTTCCAGATCAGACTGGACAGACGGTTCGGGCAAAGTCTTCCGATCCTGTCGAACCCACCGGCTCAATGTTGAAAACCCGATACCAAAATCAGCAGCTACCTGCTTTCGCGCAAGCCCGCTGGTCAGCGCAACACGCACCGCCTCCTGCCTGAATTCGGCTGATTGTTTCGTTCCCATTCTCGTTCTCCTTTTGCGTATAATACGCGGTTAAAGGAGCGGCACAATTCCGTGACAGGTCCACTTTGGTCTTGCCCCCCGCTTTAAAATGCGCTTTGAGTTGCATATGACAGAACCACGCTACACCCCGTTGATCGCCTCACTTCCTGCAACCACACCCTTTGTTGGCCCCGAAGTGCAGGAGCGTGCGCGCCGCACTAAATTCAAAGCCCGTCTTGGCGCGAATGAAAATGTATTTGGCCCATCCCCCAAGGCAATCAAGGCCATGCAAGATGCCGTTGCGGGCATTTGGATGTATGGCGACAGTGCCAGCCATGATTTGCGCATAGCGCTTGCGAGCCACCATAATGTGTCAATGGAAAACATTGTTATCGGCGCTGGAATTGACGGATTGCTAGGCTCTTTGGTTCGGATGATTGTCGGACAAGGGGACGCGGTTGTCACGTCAGCCGGCGCATATCCGACCTTCAACTATCACGTTAATGGATATGGTGGTGTTCTGCATCAGGTGCCGTTTCTAGATGATCTCGAAAACCCCAAAGCGCTTATAGCCAAAGCCAAAGAAGTAAACGCCAAACTGATTTATATTGCCAATCCCGACAATCCAATGGGCACATGGCACAATGCAAACACCATCAACGATATGATTGCCATGGTGCCAGATGGCACCCTGCTGATCCTTGACGAAGCCTATGTGGAATTTGCCCCCGAAGGTACCGCCCCCAAAGATCTGACAGACAATCCTAAAGTTATTCGTATGCGCACCTTTTCAAAAGCATACGGCATGGCAGGCGCACGCGTTGGGGCGGCGATTGGCCATGTTGATCTGATCGAAAGCTTCACCAAAGTACGCGATCATTTCGGGATGAGCCGTGTTTCACAGGCCGGTGCGCTGGCAGCCCTTCTGGATCAGGACTATCTGCAAAATACCCTTAAAAAAATCTCCAAAGCGCGTATACGTTTGGCCCAAATCGCCAAAGATAATGGGCTGGCCGCCATCCCTTCGGCCACCAATTTTGTCACCATTGATTGTGGCGCTAACGGCAATTTTGCCCGTGCCGTGGTGGCCGAGATGATTAATCTGGATGTGTTTATTCGTATGCCGTTCATGGCCCCCGAAGACAGGTGCATCCGTATTTCAGTGGGCACCGATGCCGATCTGGATTTGGTTGCAGAAACATTGCCAAAGGCGTTAATTGCCGCGCGTGGCTAACATCAAATCCACGTGACCCACTGGCAATCTTATCAATAGCAGTGCATGTTTGCGCCAACAGATAAAGGAATACAACATGGACTTGGCGCAAATCGGCGTTTATGGCTTGGGAACGATGGGTAGCGCGCTTGCGTTGAATATGGCAGATCATGGTTTCAAAGTGGCCGTCACAAATCGCGAAATTGACTGGATCAAACCTTTTATAGATGAAGCTGGCAATTTGGCCAAAAATCTGACCAGCTTTGATGATCTGGAAAGCTTTGTGCTCGGATTGGCCAAACCCCGTGTAATTCTGTTCATGATCCCCTCCACCAAACCGATGGATATGATGATAAAAGCCGTCAGCCCTCTTTTGGATGAAGGCGATACCATCATTGATGGGGGCAATGCCAATTTCCACGACACCCGCCGCCGCAGCGCGTTGATGGCGGAGCAGAACCTGCATTTCGTTGGCATGGGCGTGTCAGGCGGCGAAAACGGCGCGCGCAATGGGCCTTCAATGATGGTGGGTGGCTCAGATCATAGCTGGACGCAGCTTAAACCGATCCTGCAAGCCATTTCGGCCAAACATCAAAACGACCCTTGCGCTGATCATCTTGGCCCTGACGGGGCTGGCCATTTTGTCAAAACCGTTCACAACGGGATTGAATACGCGGACATGCAAGGCATTGCCGAAATCTATATGCTGTTACGTGACGCCGCAAATTGGTCACCCGAAAAAATCGGGAAATTGTTTGAGGGTTGGAATGATGGCCCGCTTGCCTCGTATCTGGTTGAAATATCGGCCGCCGTTCTGCAAGCCAAAGACAGCATAACGGGAAATCCGATCACTGAAATAATTGTCGATCAGGCCGGACAAAAAGGCACTGGGCGCTGGACAGCAATCGAAGCCTTAAAACTGGGCCAATCTGGCAGTGCAATTGAGGCTGCCGTCGGTGCCCGCGCATGGTCAAGCGAAAAACAAACCCGCGAAGTGGCACAATCCATGCTAAAGGCACAAACCTCTGCTGCAAACATCCCCACCAATGATGATTTGGCCGCCGCATTTATGGTCACCCGTATTCTGGGCCACGCGCAAGGGTTTCGCGTATTAAAGGCCGCGTCAGATGAATATGATTGGTCACTTGATATGGCGCGTATCGCCGAAATTTGGCGTGCTGGGTGTATCATCCGCTCGGCGTTGCTTGACGATATTTCCGAGGCTTTTCAGGGGAGTTTACCACAAGGAGAATTGATCCTTGCCCCCGTCATCCGTGAAATTCTAAACACTGGCATTGGCAGTTTACGCCGCGTTGTTAGCGCCGCGATTAGCGCTGGTATTCCTGTGCCGGTGATGTCTGGTGCTTTGGCGTGGTATGACAGCATTCGCACTGCACGTGGGGCCGCCAACATGATACAAGCGCAGCGGGATTTCTTTGGCGCGCACGGATTTAAACGCGTTGATCAGGATGGAAATTTTCACGGGCCATGGTGGGGTTAAATGACAAATACGTTTACCTTGGACGATATAAAAGACGCCGCATCGCGTATCCACGCGTATATTGTTCGCACCCCAACTGTTTCTCTGAAACAATCCGGTCTAAAAGATCTGCTCCCAAAGAATTGCACCACCACCCTAAAGCTTGAACTGCTCCAGATGTCAGGATCTTTCAAAGCACGGGGCAACCTTTTGTCTTTGATGGCCTTAACGTCTGATCAATTGGAAAACGGCGTCACGGCAGCCAGCGGTGGCAACCATGCGCTGGCATTGGCATGGGCCGCAAAAACGCTTGGAACAACAGCCAAAATCGCCATTCCTAAATCGGCTGATCCGATACGGATTGAAGGTTGCAGGGCACTTGGGGCCGAATTGGTTTTATGCGAAAGCATCCATACTGCCTTCACAACCATGGACAAAATCGCCAAAAACGAAAGCCGCAGCATCATCCACCCATTCGAAGGCCGTAGCATGTCGCTTGGTGGGGCCACCTGCGGGTTAGAAATGTTTCAAGACATGCCGGATATGGATATCGCTATCCTACCCGTCGGCGGTGGCGGATTGATCAGCGGGATATCCACCGCGCTTAAGCTGTTAAACCCCGAAATTGGAATTTACGGGGTCGAACCATTCGGGGCTGACAGCATGTTTCGAAGCTTCCAATCCGGCTCGCCACAGTGCATCGAAAAAGTGGACACAATCGCGGATTCGCTTGGCTCGCCAACGGCATTACCGTTTTCCTTTGCCCTGACCAAAGCCAACGTCTCTGACATTGTCCGCGTCACGGATGATGAATTGCGCGACACCATGCGCTTGATGAATCGAGGGTTGAAAATCATGCCTGAACCCGCCTGCGCCGCGTCACTTGCAGGCGCGATCGGGCCATTGAAATCGGTTTGCAAAGGCAAAAAAATTGCCCTATTGGCCTGTGGGTCAAATATCAGCTTAGAAAAATTCACCCACTTGACCAGATGAATTTAAAGCGTTCCAATCGTAACTTGTACCGGAATGTTAATCCGGTTGAGCGGCGCGAGTATTAAAAACTTACTTGGTATCCGCCAAAATCATTTCCCAGATTTCATCCTTGAGCGCCAAGCGCTGTTTGCGCATTTCGGCCATGTGTAAATCATCGGTCGGTTCAACATCAATTTCGGCCCGGTGCACGGTGCGATTGATCTCGTGATAATCATCAAAAATTTTGGAAAAATGCGCGTTTTCCTGTTTTAATTTGCTCATTTGCTCAACGCGGTCGGGAAATTCTTCTGACAGTTCGTTGGGGGTGTGTGACATATAGATCTCTCCTGTTTTTGTAAAATAACATTATTCAAAATCAAGGTTTGGCGACATGACTTACATCAAATCTTAACGATACCCCCGCGCAGCAAGCGCGGAGGTAAAAGGATGGTTTGTCCCTTAATCAGGTATACCTTTGCCAACCCCGATCGCAATTGTCACCGCCGCTGCAAAAATTGAAACGCCACCCACAATAACAAATACCGGAGATAGACCAAAATACAGTTCAGCCAGAATTCCCAATGGCATCAACAGCCCCGCAAGTGAAAGCCAAGACCCCCATTTGGCGTAGATTTCGGGCATTTTAAAGTTTAACAACGCCAACCCGAACACGATATTCAAAAGAGAAAATAAATTGCCATGCACATGCGCCAATCGGGCCTCAAAATGCGGACCATCCGCGCTTCCGGCAATCCACGCTGCTTTGTCAGGGGCAAAATCCCGCAAATAAATCAGCATAAACCCGTAAAGCATAAACCCCGCCATGACCCAAAGTCCGGTTTGGATGTTCAGTTTTCCATATTTCTTTGTCATTTGGTGTCCTTTTCAAAGTTTAACATTGTTTATTATAATGCTATTACTTATTAGTTATTATCCAATAACTTTAATTACAAGGGGTGGGAAACAAAAAATGCCGCCATTCTCAGGCCGGCATCATTTTAAAGTCGTGTTCGGGGTCTGATTTAACGTTGGCTGTTTTGCCAATCAGGATGTATCCAGGGCGCATCATTGAGCGGTGTCAAAGGCGTGCGGCCCAGGACGTGATCCGCGGCTTTTTCCCCTGTCATGATGCTTGGCCCATTCAGGTTTCCATTGGTGATCCGCGGAAAAATCGAGCTATCGGCAACCCGCAGTCCCTGCACCCCGATCACCCGGCATTGTGAATCAACCACCGCCATCGGATCATTTTTTGCGCCCATCTTACACGTCCCGCAAGGGTGAAAGGCGCTTTCGACGTGTTCCCGAATAAAATCATCAAGTGCATCATCTCTTTGCAGATCGGCCCCTGGCTGGATTTCGTGCTTGACAAAAGGCGCAAAAGCGCCCTGTGCAAAAATCTCGCGGGTCAACCGAATGCATTGGCGGAAGTCCTGCCAATCCTGATCGTGTGACATATAATTAAACTGAATTTTCGGGGCATCATTTGGATCATTGCTGGCAAGTGTCACGGCCCCTCGCGATTTTGATCGCATCGGCCCGACATGCGCTTGAAATCCGTGCCCTTCCGCGGCGGCCTGGCCATCATACCGCACAGCAATTGGCATAAAATGATACTGGATATCGGGGTAATTCACTCCGGCCTTACTCCGGATAAAAGCAGCTGATTCAAATTGATTGGATGCCCCGAGGCCGGTTTTGGTAAACAACCATCGGGCGCCAATCATGGCTTTGGAAATTATATTCCAATGTTTATAAAGAGTTACAGGCTGTTTAGAAGCATACTGCAAATAAAGCTCCAGATGATCCTGAAGGTTTTGGCCAACGCCTGCTCGATCTGTAATCACGTCAATTCCATGATCCGCTAAATGAGTGGCGGGGCCGATCCCCGACAGCATCAGCAATTTAGGCGAGTTGATGCTTGAAGCTGCAATGATTACTTCTCGCGAGGCATTGATCACTTCTATTTCCCCACACCTTTCAACTTCAACACCAACCGCGCAGCCATTTTCGATTACCACGCGACGCGCCAATCCGCGCATCACTTTGACATCAAATCGTTTCATCGCAGGTTTAAGATAGGCATTGGCTGCCGACCAGCGTCGCCCCCGCCAAACAGTTTGCTCCATCGGGCCAAAGCCCTCTTGCTGATGCCCGTTATAGTCATCTGTTTGCTGATATCCTGCCTGCACACCTGATTGGAAAAAAGCCGCGTGCAATGGATTATCACGCGGGCCACGTGTGATATGCAACGGGCCATCACAGCCACGCCAAGAGGCATCACCACCCTGCCCGCTTGCGTGCCAATGTTCCATACGTTTGAAATACGGAAGCACATCTTTATATGCCCACCCCGTCGCACCGACACTGGCCCAATGGTTATAGTCTTGCGCATGGCCGCGCACGTAAACCATACCGTTGATACTGCTTGACCCGCCAATCACCTTGCCGCGCGGGGTCACCAAGCGCCGCCCCCCCAAATGCGGCTCGGATTCGGATTGAAACCCCCAATCATAAATCGGCATATTCATCGGATAGGACAGCGCCGCAGGCATCTGAATCAATGGACCAATATCGGTGCCGCCATGCTCAATCACCAACACGGATTTCCCCGCTTCGCCCAATCGATAGGCCATCGCACAGCCCGCCGATCCAGCCCCGACAATCACGTAATCTGCAACCATTTCATTTCCACTTAAAACGCTCATCATCCCATACGAGTTTCATCGCTCAGCAACGCCAGCCCGCAAGGGCTGAAGGCGCGCGCCCTAAAACGGCGCGTCCACGGGCGCCATCGCCACATAAATCGATTTCACCTGACTATAATGTTCAATTGCGGCCTTAGAATTTTCGCGCCCAACCCCCGAGGCCTTCACCCCGCCAAACGGCTCCTCGACGGGTGCCTGATTATAGGTGTTGATCCAGCACGATCCAGCCTCAAGCGCTCCAACCACCCGATGGCCTCGAGTTAGATCGGCAGTAAACACCCCACCCGCCAATCCATAAACCGTATCATTGGCCCGCGCGATCACCTCGTCCTCGGTTTCAAAATCCAGAACCGACATCACCGGCCCGAATATTTCCTCACGCGCGATGGTCATGTCATCCAGAACATCGGCAAAAACCGTGGGTTGGACAAAATATCCGTCAATATTCAACCGCGCCCCACCGGTGATCAAACGCGCACCCTCAGCAACCCCTAGATCAATATAACGCTGCACAATATCCAACTGCCCTTGCGAAACCATTGGCCCGAAATTCGTTGCCTCATCCAGCGGGTCACCAATCACTGCCGCCTCTACCCGCTCCTTCAGTCGCGCCAGAAACGCGTCTTTGATGCCCTTTTGCACAAACACTCGCGTGCCATTGCTGCACACTTGGCCGGAACTATAGAAATTGCCCAAAATCGCCCCGCCAACAGCATCTTCCAAATCGGCATCATCAAACACGATCAAAGGCGATTTCCCACCAAGTTCCATCGTCACATGCTTCATCCCCGCCGCCGCTGCCGCATATACCTTTTTACCCGTCGTCGCTGATCCCGTTAACGAAACCTTGGCCACCCGAGGATCAGTCACCAATGCGTCACCAACTTCTCCCATACCCTGAACCACATTATAAACACCCGCAGGCAATCCCGCCTCATGCAGAATTTCGGCCACCTTTAACGATGATAGAGGCGTGGTTTCCGATGGCTTGAACACCATTGCATTTCCACACGCCAGCGCTGGCGCGCCTTTCCAACAGGCGATCTGCGTCGGATAGTTCCACGCCCCGATCCCCACACAAACTCCAAGCGGTTCACGCACGGTATAAACGAAATCACCACCGGAAAGCGAAATATGTTCACCGGTCACTCCAGCTGCAATTCCACCAAAATATTCCAACGCATCAGCCCCGGATGTTGCATCTGCCACAAGGGTTTCCTGCAATGGCTTGCCAGTATCAAGTGTTTCCAAAACACTTAAATCATGATTACGATATCGTAAGATATCGGCTGCACGGCGCAATATCCGCCCGCGCTCCATGCCCGACACTTTCGCCCACTCAGCTTGCGCGGCAACAGCCGAAGCCAACGCCATTTCAATGATTTCAGACGTTGCTGCATAAACCGTGGCAATCACTTCACCCGTGGCAGGATAGATCACCTCAATCGGTCTCCCCGCCTTATCCTCAACATATGCCCCATTGATAAAATGGCTGGCTTTGGGTTGTGCTCTATTCATCGCCGGTCTCCTTTGAAAATTCCGCAATCATCATATCCAAACAACGCAAAACACTTTGCGATGTTTGCACCCCATCCGGTACATCCCTCCGCAACGCTTGGCGGATGTAAAACCCATCGATCAACGCCGCAATACTGTTTGCCACGTCCATTGCATAAGGCCCAACAAGCGTTCGCAATTCATAGATCAAATTCGACATCAGACGCATTTGATACACCCGTAACAAACGATGCGCCTCAGGATTATTTTGCGCTTGCACATAAAAATTCAACCATGCGGAAATCACCTCAGGCTTGAAATTTCCAGCCTCGAAACTGGCGCGAATGATGGCCTCCAATCGGGCGCGTGGCTGGGTCACACCCACCAATTCCTCTCGAACTGCACGCCCATAGACGCCAAGAATATGACGCATCGCCGCCAGAAATATCTGATCCTTGCCACCAAAATAATGATGCGCCAATCCCGAAGACATCCCCGCCCGCTTGGCGATCCGGCTTACAGTCACATCCAAAGACCCCGCCTCGCCGATTTCAGCGATCGTTGCCTCCACCAAGGCTGCACGGCGCACAGGCTCCATTCCAATTTTGGGCATACGTCCTCTCAATACAAACAAATATCAACATTTTGATTTATTTTGATTGATTCGTCAATCAAAATAAATCCGCTTCTTTTTCGTTTAAATATCCGCGCCACTGGCATATCCAAGCGCCCTGCAAAGGCGCGTGATATCAAGCGGCCCGAAGGGCCTCAGACTGCTGACAAAGTCCTCGCTTTATGCGGGGATTTTTGATTCAATGTGGTATGTTAAAGAAAGCTTCCCCCGTTCAGACCGAGCTTGAGATGGTCACGCTTGAAAGTCTGGTTCCCGCCGATCATTTGCTGCGCAAG
>CAMZKY010000074.1 GCA_947311455.1 uncultured Marinosulfonomonas sp.
GCTGTGGTCTGGATTACATCCACCACTTGTTCGGCCATGTCGCCAGCAACGACGATTTCAAGTTTAACCTTTGGCACAAAATTCACGGCGTATTCGGCGCCACGATAGATTTCTGTGTGGCCCGATTGTGTGCCAAAGCCCTTTACTTCGGTGACTGTCATGCCTTGCACGCCTATACCGGTCAGTGCTTCACGCACTTCGTCCAACTTGTATGGTTTCAGAATTGCTATGATAAATTTCACGTTTTCCCCTTTCAGCGCGCAGTTTGTTGCGCACTTAATGAATCAGTAATTGCCGATAGAATCGGTTGGGGAGCAATAAATTCACGCGTGATGTTTACCGGCAAATAGCGTAAGCGCACAATTTTTGCACAAATTCTATTATTTGCCCATTTTTTAATCACATTCATAAGCTGTTATGTGTAAACCAGCTTAAATGGTGCTTGAGCAAGCAACAGCATTACTTAAGCCCATGTGCAATTTACTATCGGGCAGCTTTAGCCGGTTCTTTCTTCTTTCGGGGATATTTTTGTTATCTTCTGCCTGCCCCTGTTCGTTACCCCACACATCCAAATATAAAACCCAACAGGGTTGGTTGGGCCTTTCGCATTTGGTAAATATAAATCCCTCTCTACATTTCAAAAAAAACCTGTATAAGGGAAAAAAATAATACACCGAGTACGAGTGACACATGAGCAGAACAGGCAAACCGCGCGGTCGTTTGACGGCCGACAAACGATATTCTACGGCCAAACCTGTGCCGAAGAAACCTGTGCGCAAACCTAAACCGGTTAAAAAGAAATCCGTTACACGCAAACCTGCAAAACGTAAGGCTGCGCGCAAATCCATGCCCTTGCATCGCCGTATCATCGGGTTTTTCTGGCGCATCCTGAAAGGCATCTTCAGCCTGATCTGGCGGATCACTTGGCGTGCCGGTGTTGTCGGGGCGCTTTTGGTTGGGTCAGGTGTGTTCTATTATTACAGCACCCTGCCCAACGTTGAAAAATTGGTCGATGGGCGCATCCGTGGATCTGTGACCTTGATGGATCGCAACGGCAAGGTTTTTGCCTGGCGTGGTGATCAATATGGTGGGATGATCACCGCAACATCGGTTTCCCCCTATCTAAAGAATGCCGTGATCGCGACCGAAGACAAACGGTTTTATTCGCATTTCGGCATTAGCCCGCGTGGCGTTGCCAGTGCGGTTAAAATCAACCTCGCCGCAGGGCGCGGGCCTCTTTCAGGCAATGGTGGCTCAACCATCACCCAACAAACCGCCAAGCTTTTATGCCTTGGGGTGCCGTTTGATCATAGCAGCGGCCAAACCGAAACAGAATACGAAACCCAATGTCGACAAGGATCATTGTGGCGCAAAATTAAAGAGGCCACATATGCATTGGCGCTTGAGGCCAAATATACCAAAGACGAAATTCTAACGATCTATCTTAACCGCGTGTTTCTTGGGGCCGGTGCGCGCGGGTTCGAAGCTGCGAGCCAACGTTATTTTGGCAAATCCGCCAAAAACGTAACCCCATCAGAAGCAGCGATGATGGCTGGCTTATTAAAAGCCCCAACCAAGTTCGCACCAACGAATAAATTGCGGCGCTCTCAGGATCGGGCGGCAACCGTTATCAAGCTAATGCATGAACAGGGGTACCTTTCCTCGGCCGAGGCCGCGTTTGCACGGCAAAATCCCGCCACGCTGTCGCCTGCCGCCCGCGCCCGTGCTGGCGGGTATTTTGCCGATTGGGTGATGCGCTCCGGACCATCGTTTCTGACACGGGAAACCACCGAAGATGTGATCATCCGCTCCACCCTTGATCCGCGCATTCAAAAGGCCGCCGAAGAAGCGTTGGAGTTTGTTTTTGACACCAAGGTTCGCGAAGGGTCAAAAGCCCAAGCTGCGATTATTGTGATGTCATCAGATGGGGCCGTACGGGCTATGGTTGGCGGGCGTGACATCAAGGCCAGCGGCGGGTTTAACCGCGCCACGCAGGCCTTGCGCCAAACAGGTTCAACCTTCAAGCCGTTTGTATTCGCTGCAGCACTTGATTTGGGCTATAGCCCGCTTGATTACGTCAAAGATGAACCTTTGACGTTAAACATCCCCGGCTCTGGCAAGTGGACCCCAAAAAACTATGCAGACAAATATTATGGTGATGTGACCCTAACCACAGCTTTGACAAAATCATTAAACACCGCAACGGTGCGATTGTCTGAAGAAGTGGGGCGCGAAAATGTGCGCACCGTGGCCACAGGGTTTGGTATTCGCAGCAACCTTGCCGATGGCCCTGCCGTGGCTTTGGGCGTGTCAGAATCCACGTTGATTGAAACCACAGGTGCCTATGCCGGCATCCTGAACGGGGGGCGCGCGGTGACGCCTTATGGTTTGGTTGAATTGCAGCTGCAAGGCGACCAAGAAGCACTGATGCGACAGCAAGGCGGGTTTGGTGAACGGGTGATTACGCAGGACGCAGCCGAAGGCCTAATATACATGATGAATAATGTGATCAACAACGGCACCGGACGACGCGCCGCGATTGAAGGCATTGAAATCGCGGGTAAAACCGGAACGACCCAAGAAGCGCGTGATGCGTGGTTTATTGGATTTTCTGCTGATTATGTGGCGGGCGTGTGGATGGGCTATGATGATAATACGCCTTTGAAAGGCGTGACAGGTGGTGGCCTGCCGGCGGAAATTTGGCGTGAAACTATGATCCGGGTTTTGAAAGACCAACCCATAAATCCGTTGCCCATGAAAGTGCCGACAAAAGCCGCACCTGCGCCAGCGCAACCCACGTCCGTGGGGCCTAAGGATGACGTGGCGGAGCGTTTGTTGATTGATGTTCTGGACAAATTGCTTGGCAATAACGATTAGGAAAATATCATCCTATCCGAGGGGCGGGGATAGTTAATTCCCAGCGACAAATAATAGCTTCTTTCGGGGTTTCGGCGATTGATTTAAACACGCCCTTCGGGGGTTTCCCCGTCACCTTCGACAACCTTACCGCCTGTGGGTGTAAACCCGAGTGCGATCCTGTATTCACGCACCATGATTTCACCCCGATACACTGTCAAACAGAATGGTGGGGGCTTGTGCGCTCACCTTTCGGTGAACGCACAGAAAAAAGCCGGAAAATATACAGGGGGCCGACTGATTATTGCAGATCAGAAAACGCGGATTGCAGTCGCTCGATGGCCTCTTTGACCACAGCGCGTGGTGTGGCAAGGTTAAACCGCAAATAGGTTTCGCCGCCTGTGCCGAATGTTTCGCCGTGGTTCACCGCAAGTTTGGCAGTTTTTTCGACACGGGCGCGGTATTCTTCGGCCGTCATGCCTGTGCCGGAAAAATCGACCCATGCCAGATAGGTGGCGTCAAGCGGCATGGATTTCAGGCCGGGAATGGCATTGACGCCTTCGTCGAACATGCGTTTGGTCATGACAACCGCGGCCTATTCCCCCGAAGGTGCGAAATGGGTGGATGAACTGGTCGCATACCTGAACGAAACCAAACGCATGTTCGACGAAGGCGTCAATGCGATTCCCGGCCTGAAATCCATGCCGCTTGACGCCACCTATCTGGCATGGGTCGATTTTTCCGGCACAGGCATGACGGCCGAAGAATACCGCGCCC
>CAMZKY010000075.1 GCA_947311455.1 uncultured Marinosulfonomonas sp.
CGGCCAATGATGTATTCGGCAGGCACAAACCCGACCCCGCCGGCATTGCGCGGCACGCGGCTGTCGGATGAATTATCGCGGTTATCGCCCATAAAGAAATAGTTGCCTTCGGGCACTGTATAAACGCCGGTGTTATCCACCTGTGTATCAAAGGTATCAAGAATATCGTGCTTAACCCCGTTGGGTAATGTTTCGGTCAGGCGTTGTTTGGCGCAGGTCGCGCCGATCCCGGGATTGTTGCTACAAATTGGATAACTGCCCATTGAGCCTTGGGATTCTTTGACCTCTTCAAACACGCCAGCAGGTTCAACTTTTACAGCCGTGCCGTTGATGTGCAGAATGCCGTTTTTCATCTGGATTTTGTCACCGGGCAGGCCGATCAGGCGTTTGATGAAATCGACGCCTTGGGTTGGATGACGAAACACCACAACATCACCGCGTTCCGGTTCAGAGGCAAGCAATCGCCCCGAAATTGGGCAGATGGAAAACGGGCAGGAATATTTGGAATAGCCATAGGCCATTTTGTTCACAAACAGGAAATCCCCCACCAGCAACGTGTCTTTCATTGAGGCGGAGGGGATCCAGAACGGTTGAAAAAACAGGGTGCGAAATACGCCTGCGATAATCAGCGCCCAAAAAACTGTTTTGACTGTTTCCATTATGCCGTCCGGGTTGTCGGTTTTACTGGCCATTTGTCATTTCCCTGCTCGGATTGTGTATCATGGCTACATGATACTGCGATGGGCAAGAGTCAAGGTATCGGGCGCGCCTCAATCACAACAAAAGCCTGCGCCCATGGGTGATCATCGGTTAATGTGACGTGAATATGGGCGGTGTGACCCGCGGGTGTCATATCGTCCAGCCTATCTTTAGCCCAGCCGGTAAGGGCCATGGAGGGCTGACCCGAGGGCAGGTTGCTGACCGCGATGTCTTTCCAGCTGACGCCCATAGCAATACCGGTGCCAAGCGCCTTGGAGCAGGCCTCTTTTGCGGCCCAGCGTTTGGCATAGGTGCCAACCACATCCTTACGCCGTTCGGCACGCGCCTGTTCGGTTTGGGTGAAGACACGGTTTTTAAACCGGTCACCAAACCGGTTAAGCGTGCGGCCAATACGTTCGATATTGGCCAGATCCGTGCCGATGCCGATGATCATATCAATACCGATCAAATCCGGTGATTATTTTTCCGATTTGCTGATTGACGTTTACCGTAAGCAACACCGTACCCATTTGGTCGGTGTCCGGATTAAGCCGTTGCACCGGAAGGGCAATAACAGGTTTCATAAGAATATCCTTTGAAGAAAGTCTTTCGACAGAAGAGCAGACTTATCGCGGTTATTCAATATCACACAGCTATTTACGCGCCTCATTCATCAGATCAATCATCTTTTTCATCGCGGCGGGAAGGCCAACAAAGATTGCTTCGCCGATGATGAAATGGCCGATATTCAGCTCCATTACCTCGGGGAATTCGGCAACGGGTTTGACGGTGTCATAGGTAAATCCATGACCCGCATGCACCTCGAGGCCAAGAGAATGCGCATAAGCAGACATTTCGCGCAGGCGTTCAAGTTGGGCTTTGCTTTGCTCAAATTTTTCTTCGTGAAACAGATCACAATAGGCGCCAGCATGCAATTCTACGATATCGGCCCCGATGCGGTGCGCGGCGTCAATCTGGGCGATATCAGCGGCAACAAACAGCGAAACGCGGCAACCGGCATCACGGATCGGGGCGATGAAATGCGCAAGTTTATTTTCCTGACGCGCAACTTCCAGACCGCCTTCGGTGGTAAGTTCTTCGCGTTTTTCCGGCACAATGCACACCGCGTGGGGTTTATGGCGTAGGGCGATTTTCTGCATTTCTTCGGTGGCGGCCATTTCGAAATTCAGAGGCACCGTTAGGGCGTCCATCAGCCCGTCAATATCAGAATCCGAGATGTGGCGGCGATCTTCGCGCAGGTGGGCGGTGATGCCGTCTGCGCCGGATTCCTGTGCAAGAAGCGCGGCGCGCACGGGTTCGGGATAGGCGCTGCCGCGGGCGTTTCGCACCGTTGCGACGTGATCAATATTTACGCCGAGGCGCAGTTTACCCAATGGTATCATAGCCATTTTCGAATCCTTTAGCTGTTGTTATTTAAACCTTACAGCGTTCATCGAAATTGTTGAATCATTAGATTGTATTGAAACACAGGCCCGAAAACCCGTGTTTCAGGGTTAATTCATTGGAAAGCTATATTAATAAGGGGATTTTACGAAAATACGTGTATGGCAAACGTATGGCTTTCGTATGGCTTGCGTATGTCATTTTGCATGGGTTTGGCGGGTTAACGCATCGTGCGATGCGTTTGGGCTATTTTCCGAATTGCGCGGCTTCTGCTTTTTGGGCGGCCTTTTTAGCACGCCGTTCAGCAAGCTTTTCTTTGATGCGGCCTTTGCGGCGGTTTTGATACATGGCAATCAACGGATGGCTAAGGTAATAGCACAGCAGCGCAACAGGCGTTCCAATGATCAGCCCCCCCACCAGATAGGGCAGAAATACCTCGTCATTAAATACCAGCAGATTGCCCCAATCGGCCACATCATCAGTGAACATGGAAAAGAAATTGTGTTTCAGATCGTGCCATGCGCCGCTGATCGCCCCCATGACTGTATGATTTCCAGCGCCCTCAAATTTGGTGCCCAAAACCCAATGGCCCAGCTTCATGCTTGAGGCGGCAATAATCGGGAATGAAATTGGATTTCCAAAAAATGTCGCCATGATTGCTGCAAGGATATTGCCGCGCATGGTTTTGGCAATGAGGGCCGAAACAACAAAGTGAAAACCAAACAACGGCGTAAAGCTGGTTAAGACCCCTGCAAAAACCCCGCGCGAGATGCGTTCGGGCGAATCGGGAAGGCGACGCACGCGATGGCGCACATAATGGAACGCACGCGTCCAGCCACCTTTGGGCCAAATCAATTCCCATGTTGCCCGAAAAATCGAGCGTTTATCGCGCCGTCTAAATACCACTTCTCTATCTAATCCTTAAATTCACGGTTTACGCGCAACATCTCGATACCGTTCAATTTCGGCCACATCTGTATCTGCCTCAAGGGCCATCATAACCCTATGCAAATGTTCTGAATCTCTCAAGTCTACATCTATCAGCAATCGGTAAAAATCCGGTTTCCGATCTACGAATTTCAAATCAGCAATATTCGCCTTTTGCTCGCCAATCAATGTGCAAATTCGCCCAAGCACACCCGCATCATTGCTGATGGTTAAACGCAAGGTCACGCCATGCGCGGCAGGGTGCGTTCCGGCATGCCAATGCAGATCAACCCACCGTGCGCCTTCTTCTTCGAATTCCATCAATACAGGGCAATCAATCGCATGCACGATCAAGCCGCGCCCGCGATAGGTAATCCCGACGATGCGTTCACCGGGAATGGGCTGACAACAGGGCGCCAGATCAAATCCCTGACCTTGCTCGATACCGACAATCGCGTGGGCTGGTTCAATTTCGTCACCACACGTTAGAATTAATTCGGGATAAAGGGCTTCAACCACTTCATGCGCCATCAATTCGGCACATCCTAATCGTGCAAGTAAGTCGTCCATATTTGGCAAGTCCAAAGCCTTGGCGCCTGTTTGAAGCGCTTTGTCTGTGGCCTTTTTCCCAACCCGTTCAAACGCAACACGCGCCAATTCGCGGCCCAGTTTAATAAACCGTCCGCGATCTTCTTCGCGCAAGGAGCGGCGGATTGCAGATTTGGCGCGCCCAGTGACGGCAATGTCAATCCATGTTGCCTGCGGGCGTTGGCCCTCGGCGGTTAAGATGATCACCGATTGGCCGTTTCTAATTCGCGTCCATAATGGCACACGAATGCCGTCAATTTTGGCCCCGACACAGCTATCGCCAATACGGGTGTGGATTGCATATGCGAAATCAAGGGGTGTCGCCCCGCGTGGCAATTTCACAACCTCACCTTTGGGGGTAAAGCAGAACACCTGATCCGAATACATTTCCAGCTTTACGTGCTCTAAAAATTCATCGTGATCTTCGGCAGAATCCAGGCGTTCTGTTAAGCCTTTAATCCATTTTGCCGGATCAACAGCAAACGGATTTTCGGCCCGCACCCCATCGCGATATGACCAGTGCGCAGCCACACCAGCCTCGGCTACATCATGCATCTGGCGGGTTCTGATTTGCACCTCGACCCGTTTGCCATCGCGCCCCGACACCGTGGTATGAAGCGAACGGTAGCCGTTGGATTTTGGCTGACTGATGTAATCCTTAAACCGCCCGGGCACAGCACGCCAACGTTGGTGGATCGCCCCCAACACGCGGTAAACATCACACTCGTTTTCAGTAATTACCCGAAATCCGTAAATATCAGACAGGCGTGAGAACCCTTGATCTTTTTCCTGCATCTTGCGCCAGATCGAAAACGGCTTTTTGGCGCGCCCCACGACGCTGGCTTCAATGGATACTTTTTCCAGAACCGTGCAAATATCGTCTTTGATCTGCTGAACCACATCACCGGTTTCTTTTTGCAAGGTCAGGAAGCGGCGCATAATTGAATTGCGCGCCTCAGGATTCAGAACCGAAAATGATAGATCCTCAAGCTCCTCACGCATCCATTGCATCCCCATGCGTCCGGCAAGGGGGGCGTAAATATCCATAGTTTCGCGGGCTTTTTGCACCTGCTTTTCTGGCCGCATGGATTTGATTGTGCGCATGTTGTGCAGGCGATCGGCCAGTTTCACCAGAATCACCCGCAAATCTTTGGACATGGCAAAGAACAGTTTACGAAAATTTTCCGCCTGTTTGGTTTCGGATGATGAAAGCTGCAGGTTTGTCAGTTTGGTTACTCCGTCCACCAGCTCGGCAATGTCATTCCCGAAAAGCTCGGCAACCTCGGAATAGGTGGATGCGGTGTCTTCTATGGTGTCATGCAAAAGCGCCGTGATGATCGTGGCATCATCCAACTGCTGCTCGGCAAGAATTGCGGCCACAGAAACGGGGTGAGTAAAATACGCCTCGCCTGAATGGCGGAACTGCCCTTCGTGCATGCGCGCACCATAATCAAAGGCGCGGCGCAGCTTATCTTCGTTTGTTTTAGGGTTGTAGGTACGAACCAGCGCTATCAGATCGTCGACTGTGATCTCATGTGGCATTCAGTTCGCGCCTTAATTCGGGTTAGGGTTGACCTTGGGCTTCCATCAAGGCGCGCAGAAGTTTCTCTTCTGACAGATCGTCCTCGGCTGGCTTATCGGATTCGGCCCCCATCAAAAGCGCCATGGCGTCTTCTTCTGGTTCATCAACCTCGATCTGGGTTTGATTGCTTTCGATCATGCGTTCATTCAGAGCATCAACCAGTTGTGTTTCATCAGCGATTTCGCGCAGGGCCACAACAGGGTTTTTGTCATTGTCACGTTCAACCGTGATCGGGCTACCGGCGGCAATTTCACGCGCACGGTGTGCGGCAAGCATCACCAAATCAAAACGGTTTGGAACCTTATCAACGCAATCTTCAACGGTAACGCGGGCCATAGGGCGACTCCTGATCTAAAATCCAGCTAGAAAAAGCTATTTAGGGGCTTTCTGCGGGCTTTACAAGCATTGAATCAAAGCCGTTTACAAAGCAATAACTTTTGCAATCTCTTGCGCCGGTATCCGGTTAAGCAACTGCCTTGCGGTCACACCTAAAAGCGGATGCATCCAATCAGGCCATATTTCGCATAAAGGCACCAAAACAAATGGCCGATCCTGAATGCGGGGATGTGGAAGGATTAGTTGATCTGGCACGGCAGAAAGCTGTTTTTCGAGATCTAAATCAATCCAGCGCTCGACAGTTTGGTGATTCGGCAAAACCTGATTTCCATAAGAAATGAGATCGATATCAAGCGTACGCCCCGCCCAACGCACCTTGCGAACGCGCCCCAGATCAGATTCAATTTGATGAAATCGCTGCAATAGTTTCTGTGGAGGTAAGCGCGTTTCCAGAATTATCACCGCATTCACATAATCCGGCCCTGCCCCTTCGGGAAAGCATGGTGTTTGATAAAACTTGCTTGTTATCTTAACGTTAATGTCACTTCTATCCGAGCCTAATTTGTCAATCGCATAGGTCAAACTTGAAATTGGCGCGCCCACAGAAGAATCCAGATTTGCACCCAAAGCCACAATCGACCTCACGAGTTTGTGATCGCGTAAAATACCTTGCGCCATTTCAAAATTCCTTTAAAATAGAGCGACTGCTTTGCCCTATTTTATTTTATTACCACACCCACTCACGAAGCGAAGGCAAAACAGAAATACCGGAAGGGAAATTTGATGTTTTACAAAGACGAACGGCTTGCGCTGTTCATCGATGGCTCAAACCTGTATGCCGCCGCCAAGGCGCTTGGGTTTGACATCGATTACAAACTTCTACGAAGCGAATTTATGCGTCGTGGAAAAATGCTGCGGGTATTTTATTACACCGCACTTTTAGAAAACGATGACTATTCGCCAATTCGCCCACTTGTGGATTGGCTGCATTATAACGGTTTTTCAATGGTGACCAAACCCGCCAAAGAATATACCGATTCAATGGGTCGTCGCAAAGTCAAAGGCAACATGGATATTGAACTTGCTGTCAATGCAATGGAACTGGCGCCGCATCTGGATCATATTGTGATCTTTTCCGGCGACGGCGATTTCCGCCCATTGGTTGAAAGCCTGCAACGCCAAGGCGTGCGGGTTTCTGTGGTTTCTACTATCCGCTCACAGCCGCCGATGATCGCGGACGAGCTGCGTCGTCAATGCGATAATTTCATCGAATTGAACGATCTGCGCGATGTGATCGGGCGCCCGATGCGCGAACCTGTTGCGCAGGATACCGAAGAATTGACTGACGCCGAGTAATTCCAATTGGCGCTTGCTGATTAATTTGTTAAACCGCAACGCAAGTTGCGGTTTTTCTTTTTCTTGAGGTTCTGATGCCCTTACCCCCCCTAACAATCTATCTGGCGGCCCCACGCGGTTTTTGTGCAGGCGTTGTGCGTGCGATCAAGATCGTTGAAATGGCACTCGAAAAATGGGGCGCACCTGTCTATGTGCGCCACGAGATTGTTCATAACAAATTTGTAGTGGACGGGTTGCGCGATAAAGGCGCTGTCTTTGTCGAAGAACTGGATGATTGCCCCGATGATCGTCCTGTGATTTTTTCGGCCCACGGTGTGCCCAAATCCGTGCCAAATGCTGCGCAGGCCCGCAATCTGGTTTATGTTGATGCAACATGTCCACTGGTAAGCAAGGTTCATATCGAGGCCGAGCGCCACTCCGAAAATGGCTTGCAAATGGTGATGATCGGTCACGAAGGCCATCCCGAAACTATCGGTACCATGGGCCAACTACCTGATGGCGAAGTGTTACTAGTGGAAACCGTCGATGATGTTGCCACCCTGTCGGTGCGCGATCCGCAAAAACTGGCCTATATCACCCAAACCACCCTTTCTATTGACGATACCGCCGGCATCGTCGCAGCATTGCATAGCCGTTTTCCCGATATCATTAGCCCCCACAAAGAAGACATCTGCTACGCCACCACTAATCGCCAAGAGGCCGTAAAAGAAATCGCCAAGAAATCGGATGCGATTCTGGTGATCGGCGCGCCCAATTCCTCAAACACCCGCCGCTTGGTCGAAGTTGGCGCGGCATCTGGTTGCGAATATTCGCAATTGGTGCAACGGGCCAAAGATATCAACTGGCGCGCGCTTGACGGAATCAAAGCCCTTGGATTGGCGGCCGGGGCGTCGGCCCCCGAAGTACTGGTGGACGAAGTGATAAACGCCTTTCGTGATTATTACGATGTTACGGTGGAATACGTGGAAACCGCACAAGAAAACGTTGAATTCAAAGTGCCGCGCATATTGCGAGAACCCGCATGAGCGCCGACCAACGCACAATCGAAATCTACGATCAGCGCGCAAATGATTATGCCGATGTGACCAAAGATCTTGATGGAATTGACGAATTAAAAAAATTTATTCACGCCATGCCCCAAAATGCGCATGTGCTTGATCTAGGCTGCGGCCCCGGCCTTTATGCGCAAGCCATGTCAAAAGCCGGAATTCAGGTGGATGCCACCGACGCATCAATTGAAATGGTAAAACTCGCGGCGCAATACGACGGCGTAAATGCCTATCAGGCTAGTTTTGATGATCTATCCGGTGCCGCCATATATCACGGTATATGGGCCAGTTTCAGTTTACTTCATGCAACACGCGAAAAATTCCCTGATCACCTTGCTGCGCTTTTTCGGGCTCTTAAACCAAAGGGGTTGTTTTATATCGCAATGAAACTGGGAAGCGGCGCAGCGCGAGACAGCATTAAACGATTTTACACCTACTACACCAAGGATGAATTATTGACTTATCTCACCAACGCGGGCTTTGAAATTGATAGCACCAGACAAGGGCACGGCCCCGGTTTGGACGGCGTGGACGCCGACTGGATTGCGGTATCGGCCCATGCCTGAATTGTTTATCTATACTGATGGCGCCTGCTCTGGCAATCCAGGCCCCGGCGGCTGGGGTGCCTTGATGATCGCCCGCGATGGCGACCGCGTTGTGAAAGAGCGCGAACTAAAGGGCGGCGAGGCCCATACAACCAACAATCGCATGGAATTGCTCGGCGCGATCAACGCGCTTGAGGCCTTGGAGCGACCGTCAAAAATCACCGTGGTCACCGACAGCGCCTATGTGAAAAACGGTGTCACTAGCTGGATCCACGGCTGGAAGCGCAACGGCTGGAAAACCTCCAACAAAAAACCAGTTAAAAACGTTGAACTGTGGCAACGCATCGACGAGGCCCAAGCCCGCCATGAAGTAAAATGGGAATGGGTCAAAGGCCACGCCGGCCACCCGGAAAACGAACGCGCCGACGAACTGGCCCGCGCCGGAATGGAACCGTTCAAAATAAAACGCAACAACTAAGCTTCTTCTTTTCTTAAATATCCGCGCCGCAGGCATACCCGAACGAGCAACGCTGGCGAGATGTCAAGTGACGCGAAACGTCCCCTTGTTCTTAAAGGAGTTGCTACGCAACACAGGTTTTGCCGCCCCTGACGGGGCGGCGGTGCCTGCGGCGCGGGTATTTAAGAAAAGAAGAAGATTGAAAAAGAGATTTAGAGAGCTTCGATTGCTAAAGCGATGCCCTGACCGCCGCCGATGCACATGGTAATCAACGCGCGCTTACCGCCTGTGCGTTGTAGTTCGTAAAGGGCTTTGACGGTTATCAACGCGCCTGTCGCCCCCACAGGATGGCCCAATGCAATTGCACCGCCGTTCGGGTTTACTTTGGCGGGGTCAAGGCCAAGGACCTTGTTCACAGCTAGGGCTTGGGCGGCAAAGGCCTCGTTTGATTCGATCACATCGAAATCATTCACTGTTAGGCCTGTGCGTTTCAATAATTCCCGCACCGCAGGCACGGGGCCGATGCCCATCACATTTGGTGCGACGCCCGCATGGGCATAGCCGATAATGCGGGCGAGTGGTTTCAACCCTGCTTTATCTGCGGCCTGCGCCGTGCCAAGGATCAGCGCCGCCGCGCCGTCATTAATGCCCGAAGCGTTGCCCGCTGTTACGGTGCCATCTTTCTGAAACGCAGGGCGTAGCCCAGCAAGTGCGTCGGCGTTTGTGGCTTTGGGGTGTTCATCTACTTTGAAATCCACTGTATCACGGCGTACGCGTACGGGAACCGGCACGATCTGATCGGTGAATATGCCTTTTTCAATCGCCGCCGCTGCACGGGTTTGGCTGGTTAGGGCAAAGGCGTCTTGTTCCTCGCGGGAAATACCATGCTCAGCAGCCACATTTTCGGCGGTGATTCCCATATGCCCCGATCCAAAAGGGCAGTTCAGCGTGCCCAGCAGCATATCTTGAGATTTTATGTCGCCCATCTTTTGCCCCCAACGTGCGGCGGGCATGATGTAGGGCGCGCGGCTCATGTTTTCGGCACCACCGGCAAGGGCGAAATCGGCGTCGCCCAGCATCAGGTTTTGCGCGGCAGAAACGATGGCTTGCGCCCCCGATCCGCACAAGCGGCTGACATTCATTGCCGGGGTGGAATCGGGCACGCCTGCGCCCATCGCCGCAACCCGCCCCAGATACATATCCTGGGGTTCGGTGTTGATGACATTGCCAAAAACCACATGGCCGATTTGATCCGGCGCAATGCCGGCCCGTTCAATCGCAGCTTTGGAAACCACAGTGGCCAATTCGGTTGGCGCAACCCCCGCAAGCGCGCCACCAAAAGTGCCGATAGCCGTGCGTGCGGCGCCTAGAATTACGATGTCGTCCATGATGTGTGCTCCTGATTTGACTGTTGTGGAACGGGTATCCCAATTCCCGAAGCTTGTCAGAATTTCGCTGCGTCAATCGGCAAGAAGTGTATTAACGGCTTTTCGAAATCCGCTGGCATCCGCCCCGATTTTTTGGAGAAACTTACGCTCAAATTCCAGCGCGAGCGGTTCCAGCACCGCCACCATATCACGGCCTTTATCCGTCAGGGACAGCTCAAGCAACCGTTTGTCTTTTTCACTGGCACGTTTCAGAATATAGCCTTCCGATTCAAGGCGTGCAGCGGCGCGGGACACTTTGGATTTATCCATATCCGCCCGTTTGTGAATTTCGCGAACGCTTACGGAACAGGTATGTGCAAGATGCGCCACCACGCGCCATTCTGCCCGCGAAATACCGTACATTTCCTTATAAATCACCGAAAAATCATGGCTGAGCCGTGTGTTCAGCACCGCAATTTGATAGGGCAGGAAACTTTCTAGATTAAAATCAGCCATGGCGCGCTCCGGTTTTCGATTGGCCCATTCTGTGCATTTATCACCCAAGGATCAACCCATGACCGCGCTTGACACCGTTGCAAACGCAACGATACTGTTGAGCCAGCGAACAGGCACCCGATTTCACGGTGCAGGAGATTGAAAATGAACAAGACGATTTCAAACGGGGTGCACGGCCTTAGGGACGGCGTTTGCGCCTATATGCCCGGTTTTGGCAATGATTTCGAAACCGAGGCGTTGCCAAATGCGTTGCCACAAGGGATGAACAGCCCGCAAAAATGCGCCTATGGTTTATACGCGGAACAGCTGTCTGGCACCGCATTTACCGCCCCCCGTGGCCAGAATGAACGCACGTGGTGCTATCGCATTCGGCCGTCGGTGCGCCACACGTCGAAATTTACACGCATCGCGCTGGATTATTGGAAATCTGCGCCGAATATCAATCCTGATACCTTATCATTGGGGCAATACCGCTGGAATCCTGTGCCACATGCAGACCAGGCGCTAACGTTCATCACCGGTATGCGCACCATGACCACAGCGGGGGATGTGAATACGCAGGTCGGGATGGCAACGCACATTTACCTGATCACGCAATCGATGAATGACGAATATTTCTATTCCGCCGACAGTGAAATGCTAATCATTCCACAAGAGGGGCGTTTGCGGTTTTGCACCGAACTGGGGATCATTGATCTGGAACCCAAAGAGATCGCCATCATACCGCGCGGTTTGGTGTTTCGGGCCGAAGTGATTGACGGCCCCGCGCGTGGTTTTGTCTGTGAGAACTATGGGCAGAAATTCGATCTTCCCAATCGTGGCCCAATCGGCGCAAATTGTCTGGCCAACCCACGCGATTTCAAAACCCCCGTTGCCGCGTTTGAGGATCGTGACGCCCCCAGCCGCGTGGTGATAAAATGGGGCGGGCAGTTCCATGAAACTTTTATCGACCATTCACCGCTAGATGTGGTAGCGTGGCACGGCAATTATGCAGCTTGCAAATATGATCTGCGCACATTTTCCCCCGTTGGTGCGCTGTTGTTTGATCATCCCGATCCGTCGATCTTTACCGTTTTAACCGCGCCATCGGGCATCGAAGGCACGGCGAATATTGATTTTGTGCTGTTTCGCGAACGCTGGATGGTCGCGGAAAACACCTTTCGACCGCCGTGGTATCATAAGAACATCATGTCGGAATTGATGGGCAATATTTACGGAGTTTATGATGCTAAGCCAGATGGATTTGTCCCGGGCGGCATGAGCCTGCACAACATGATGATCCCGCACGGCCCCGACAACGCCGCCTTTGAAGGCGCGTCAAACGCCGATCTTAAGCCCGAGTTTCTGGACAACACCATGTCCTTCATGATCGAAACCCGCTTTCCACAACACCTAACAGATTTCGCCGCAAACGAGGCCCCTGTGCAGGACGATTATATCAATTGTTGGGATTCACTGGACAAGAAATTCGACGGGACACCGGAGGTGAAATGACCAAGCTTTTAAAATCATGGATCAGTTCGGCCAATTCGCCCGACACCGATTTCCCGCTGAACAACCTGCCTTACGGGGTGTTTTCTGTTGGCAACAATGATGCCCATTGCGGCGTGGCTATCGGCGATATGATCCTTGATGTCACCGCCGCCGAGGAAACGGGTGTCTTAACGCCTGCAGATGTGCCTGTGTTAGATGTGCCGTTCTGGAATGACTTTATGGATTTAGGCCGTGACACATGGGCTACGTTTCGGAGTAAATTAGTCAACGCATTGCGGGATGGGAGCAGCGAACAGCCCAAATTAGAGCCGTTTTTGGTTGCGCAAGCTGACGTCACCATGGAAATGCCCTTTGCGGTTTCAGAATATACCGATTTTTATGCAGGGATGCAGCACGCCAAAAACATGGGGGACATCCTGCGCGGATCGCCCGATCTACCCGCCAACTGGCTGCATATTCCCATCGGTTACAATGGCCGCGCCTCAACCGTGGTGGTGTCGGGAACTGATATCAGACGGCCACTGGGGCAAACCAAAGCACCCGATAGTGATGCGCCGGTTTTTGGCCCTAGCCAGCGTTTGGATATTGAACTGGAAATGGGTGCGATTGTCGGCACCGGATCAAAAATGGGACAGCCGATTACTATGGATCAGGCCGAAGGCATGATCTTTGGCTATGTGCTACTGAACGACTGGTCAGCGCGCGATATTCAGGGCTGGGAATATCAGCCGCTTGGCCCGTTTCAGGGCAAGGCCTTTGGCACCTCGATCAGCCCATGGATCGTGACCGCTGCGGCACTAGAAGATTTTCGCACTTCGACACCGCCGCGCGAAAAGGAATTGCTGCCTTATCTAATCGAAACCAAACCCGGCTTGTTTGATATCTCGCTTGAAATCACCCTGCAGCCCGAAGAGGCCGCCACCGCAACAACCATCACCAAAACCAATTATAACCGCACGTATTATTCCGCTGCCCAACAGTTGTGCCACCACGCAATTTCCGGCTGCGAAATGAACAGTGGCGATCTGTTGGGATCCGGCACGATTTCAGGGCCAACCCGCGATGAATTCGGCTCCTTGATGGAGCTTAGCTGGGCAGGGCAAAAACCTTTTACCCTTGATACCGGCGAGACTCGCAGTTTTATCGAAGATGGCGATACGCTCACGTTAAAGGGCCATGCCCAAGGCAACGGATACCGCATTGGATTTGGATCATGTTCCGGCACGATCCTGCCTGCTATAGATTACGAAACATAACCAACTAACGCGCAAACATTAGGATACCACAATGGCAAAAGCATTCGCATCCCAAGGGGATATGACCGAAAAGAAAACCACCTTTGTTGAAATTGGCGACGGCCTGTGGGCCTTTACCGCCGAGGGAGACCCGAATTCCGGCGTGATCATCGGCGACGAGAGCGTGATGGTGATCGAGGCCCAAGCCACGCCGCGTTTGGCCAGTAAAGTGATCGAAGAAATTCGCAAAGTCACCGACAAACCGATCAGCCATCTGGTGCTGACCCATTACCACGCCGTGCGCGTATTGGGCGCGTCCGAATATGGCGCGCCGGAAATCATCATGTCAGACGCGGCGCGCGCGATGGTGGTGGAACGTGGTCAAGAAGATTGGGACAGTGAATTCCAGCGTTTTCCGCGTCTGTTCGAAGGCCACGAAAGCATTCCGGGCCTAACCTATCCCACCACCACATTCAGCGATTCAATGACAGTGTATCTGGGCAATCGCCGCGTTGACATCATGCATCTGGGCCGCGCCCATACCGCAGGTGATGCCGTGGTTTGGGTGCCCGATGCCGAGGTGATGTTCACCGGTGATATCGTCGAATATAAATCCGCCTGTTATTGTGGTGATGGGCATTTCGCCGATTGGGGTGAAACACTGGAAAACATCGCCATGTTTGATCCCGAAAGCATTGCGCCGGGCCGTGGAGACGCGCTGATTGGCCGCCCGAAAGTGGCCGCCGCATTGGAAAGCACCCTTGATTTTGTCGAAAGCACCTATCGCCCTGCCGCCAAAGTCGCCGCGCGCGGTGGCTCGTTGAAAGAAGCATGGGATGCCGTGCGCGCCGAATGTGACCCGAAATTCCACGATTACGCCATCTATGAACACTGTCTGCCTTTCAATGTGGCCCGCGCCTATGACGAAGCCCGCGGCATCGACACCCCCCGCATTTGGACAGCACAACGCGATTTAGACATGTGGGAGGCCTTGCAAGACTAATCGCTCATCACTCCGGAGGACACCATGACCAAAATCTTTGAAACGCCGCTTTACCCTTACACGCGCTCACCTGATCAGGATGCCACCGATCCGGTGCGTCATCCGGTTGTGGTGATCGGGGCGGGGCCAATTGGTTTGGGTGTGGCGATTGATCTGGCGCAGCAGGATATTCCGGTTGTGGTTCTGGATGATAATGACAAGGTTAGCTTCGGATCGCGGGCGATTTGTTTTGCCAAACGCCCGCTTGAAATCCTTGATCGTCTGGGCTGTGGCGCGCCGATGGTGGATAAGGGCGTTTTGTGGGACACGGGCAGGGTGTTCTTTGATGAACGGGAGGTTTACAAATTTAACCTGCTCACAGAGAAGGACCACAAAAACCCCGCCTTTATCAATCTTCAGCAATATTACCTAGAGGATTTCATGGTTGCCCGCTTGCGGGAATTGCAGGCCGAGGGCAAACCGATTGAGCTGCGTGGCGGTAACAAGGTTGAGGCCGTGGGCCGCCATGACGATCACGTTACCATCGAAATCGAAACGCCTGATGGATCCTATTTGTTAGAAGCCGATTGGCTGATTGCCTGCGACGGGGCCAATTCGCCCACGCGCCGGATGCTGGGCCTTGATTTTGTCGGGCGGGTGTTTGAGGACAACTTCCTGATTGCCGACGTGGTGATGGAGGCCGATTTCCCCACCGAACGCTGGTTCTGGTTTGATCCGCCGTTTAACCGTGGGCAATCGGCATTGCTGCACAAACAGCCCGATAATGTTTGGCGGATTGATCTGCAACTGGGCTGGGATATTGACCTCGAAAAAGAAATGAAGCCCGAAAACGTAATCCCGCGCCTGCATGCGATCCTGGGGGATGACGCCAAATTCGAACTGAAGTGGGAGTCGATTTACACATTCCAATGCCGCCGCATGGAAAAATTCCGCTATGGCCGTGTGCTGTTTGCGGGCGACGCTGCGCATCAGGTTTCGCCGTTTGGCGCACGCGGGGCCAATAGCGGCCTTCAGGATACGGATAATCTGGCATGGAAACTGAAACTGGTTCTGGACGGC
>CAMZKY010000076.1 GCA_947311455.1 uncultured Marinosulfonomonas sp.
ACCCCAACAATCACAAGGGCGCAGAGCTTGTCATCCTCACCGCGCAGGCCGCTGTGGACGCCGTCAGCCCATATGTAAACGATTGGCTCGTCATCGAGCCCAGATTCTTTCCAGCCCTCGTATTCTTTGGCCCAAACGCGTTTGAGGCGCGAGACCGTATTCGCCGACAATCCCTTGGCATCTGGCCCCAGGAGAACCTTGAGGGCTGGGGTCATTTCACCGCTGGAAATCCCTTTGAGATAAAGTCATGGCAAAGCTGCTTCCAGCGTTTTGGTTCTGCGCACGTATGGCGGCACCAAGGCAGATCGGAATGTCACTGGTGTGCCGTCCTTGGAGCGAACCTTTGGAATGCGCACGCTCACAGGGCCAATACCGGTTTGAAATGGTCGCGCCGGATGGTGCCCATTGCGCACAACTGCCGCGTGCCCCGTATCCGTGCGCAAGTCGGCGAATTGTGCCATGTAGCCTGCAAACTCGGCCTCAACCGCTATCGCGATCAATTGCTGTGCTCCTGTTTTCAACAAATCCGTCAGCGCGACCGTCAACTCTTCTCGACGCGCTAAATCAACAATGTTACTCGTTTCCATGTTGGTGTATCTCCTTTGGTTGGGCTGCTGTCTCACAACAAAAATCAACCAGATATGCCGCCAACCTTCAAACCCTCAAACACCAGATTCAGTTATAGCTCTCAAATATCTGCTCAAAAAACCCAGCCTCGGTCCAGCGTTTATAACGGTTATAAAGCGTCTTGGCGGGACCGTATTCAGCCGGGACATCACTCCAGCGGTAGCCGCGTTGCAAACAAAAGATGATGCCTGAAAGCACTTTGCAATCATCCACACGGGGCACGCCGCGCGGCTTGTTTGGCAGTAATGGCTTGATTTTCTTGAATTGTTCTTCCGTTAACCAAAATGTCCCAGACATGAAACCCTCCTTGTTTCATACCTTGAATCGTAAATCCGGTTATGGGTCTACGCCCTAGGAAAATTTGGAAACGGAGCTAAAAAATAGATTGCTTAGGCTCCGATGGCCATAGGCTCATCCAATTCATTTACAACGGGATCGCGTAAAACATACCCGCGCCCCCAAACGGTATCAATATAGTTATCACCGTCAGTCGCTTCACATAGCTTTTTGCGAAGCTTACAGATAAAAACATCAATAATTTTTAGTTCAGGCTCGTCCATACCACCATAAAGGTGGTTCAAAAACATTTCTTTGGTCAGTGTCGAACCTTTCCGAAGGCTTAAAAGCTCAAGCATTTGATATTCTTTACCTGTAAGATGTACAGTTTTTTCATCAACTTCGACAGTTTTAGCATCCAAGTTTACGCCAATTTTTCCGGTATAAATTATTGATTGTGCATGCCCTTTAGACCGGCGAATGATCGCGTGAATGCGCGCTACCAGTTCTTCACGATGGAAAGGTTTGGTCAGGTAATCATCGGCACCAAATCCGAAACTGCGGATTTTATTTTCTGTGTCATCGGATCCGGTTAGAATCAGGATCGGCGTTTCAACACGCGCAAGACGCAATTGGCGCAACACCTCGTTGCCGTTCATATCCGGTAGACCCAGATCAAGAAGGATCAAATCGTAATCATATAATTTAGCAAGGTCGATGCCTTCTTCACCCATATCAGTGCAATAAACGTTAAGATTGGCATGAGTAAGCATCAACTCGATGCTTTTCGATGTAGTTGGGTCATCTTCGATCAACAAAACACGCATAATAATTCTCCGCTGCTGTCCCTATTTGGTAATAACACTTTGGCTAAAAATGGTTAATCACAAGTTACCAGTGTGGAATTATTAGCATATTCTCCCTAAGGTTGTCTATATTTCTGTAAAGCAGTAGTTTTTAAGGCCGCTATTCCGTGATCATCCACGGCGGATTGCCACGAATCATATTCTTCTTCAGATAATGAATATGTTTCCATGGCCTCCGTTCGCGAAATTAACCCGTATTTCACCCCGTTCACTACGGCAGCTTTGCGGCTGGCGACCCATCGGCGAGTATCGGGCGCAGGCAAATCAGCCCGCGTCATGCGCGTTCCATCCGGAAGCAAAACCATACGCGGCCCGTCAATTTTCTTTAAATACATCAGTTCATCCTTATGCGTAGGCATAATTTGCATCAACGTCCTTAAAGGATTATGAAACGCGCTCTTGTTAGTTCTTCGCATTTTCATATATTCTGAAACATCTTTGTAACCTTGATGAACGGCCCGTTATGATCCACCCAATAAATTCGCTTGGATTTTCCAAGCCCCCTTCTGAGACTCGCGTGGTTGTGGCCATGTCGGGTGGTGTTGATAGTTCAGTGGTGGCGGCAGAATTGGCCACGCAGGGCTATGATGTGGTTGGTGTGACGTTACAGTTATACGATCACGGTGCGGCACTCGCAAAAAAGGGTGCGTGTTGCGCAGGAATTGACATCCATGATGCGCGCCGTGTGGCCGAGGAAATAGGCTTTCCGCATTACGTTCTGGATTATGAAAACATTTTCAAAGAAACTGTGATTGATGAATTTGCCGATTCTTATTTGGCTGGGGCGACGCCTGTGCCGTGCATCCGCTGTAATGAGCGCGTGAAATTCAAAGATCTACTGGCCACTGCCCGCGATCTGGAGGCCGATTGTATGGCAACGGGGCACTATATCCAACGCAAAATGGGGCCGGACAAAGCAGAATTGCATTCCGCAGCCGATGCGAACCGCGATCAAAGCTATTTCTTATTCCCCACCACGCAGGAACAGCTTGATTTTCTGCGCTTTCCACTGGGCCATCTAAAATCGAAGGCCGAAACCCGCGCGCTTGCCAAAACCCACGGGCTGGCCGTGGCCGATAAACCCGATAGTCAGGATATCTGCTTTGTGCCCGATGGCAATTATGCCGCCCTGATCGAAAAGCTGCGCCCCGAGGCAGCAAGCCCGGGCAACATTGTTGATTTGGAGGGAAATATATTGGCCCCCCACAAAGGCGTAATCCACTATACAGTTGGGCAACGGCGTGGCCTTGGCATTGGCGGGCTGGCCGATCCTTTATATGTGATAAAACTGGATGCAGACACCCGCGAGGTGGTGGTTGGCCCCAAATCTGCGCTGACCACACGTTTAATTAATGTGCGTGAAATCAATTGGTTAGGGGATATTCCGTTTGATAGCACACCGGAATGGCATATGTCGGTGCGCGTGCGCTCCACCCGTCCGCCACAACCGGCAATCATTCGCCCCCTATCGCCCACCACCGCCGAGGTGGAATTGCTGGTGCCCGAAGAAGGCGTGTCGCCGGGGCAGGCCTGTGTCTTTTATGAAAGCCAAGGCAGCCGCATTTATGGAGGCGGCTGGATCTGGCGCGGGCCGAAATGACCAAACCCACAGGGCTGATCCTGGGCGCGGCGGTGTGGCAAGGTGGTGTCCCCTCACCCACTTTATTGCGGCGGGCCAGCCACGGCGCGCAGTTGTTTCTAGATGGTAAAATTGGGCATATCATCGCCTGTGGTGGCCTTGGAAAATACGCCCCCTCCGAGGCCGAGGTGATCCGAAATATTTGTGTTGCGGCAGGTGTGCCGGAAACAGAAATAACCCTTGAAAATCAATCAACTACGACGCTGGAAAACATCAGCTTCGCCCTGCCCCTGATCAAAACTGCCAATATAGATATTGTGATTGTTACCGATCAGTATCATGCGCGACGCGCACGGATGATTGCAAAACGAATGGGGATAAAGGCCAAAACCAACAGCCCATCAACCAAAGGGATGAAACGAAAAACATTGCTGAAAGCCAGCCTGCGCGAATGGGCCGCGATCGCCTTGCATTTACTCCATATCAAACGTCGGAAACGGCACAATCGATGATAGAAATTCAGCCGTTTTCATTGCGACCGTAACACTTCCTTAAGATGTATGAACAAGGGGTTTGGGGCGAAATTCCGTGTATGCAAAGCGTATGGCATTTGTATGGCATTTGTATGGCATTTGTATGCACGAAACCATGGTTAACGGCACGTTCGGTATTTTTGACCTGCACAATAAGTGCAAACCCAGATTTTCAAAAATGGTTATAAAGCCAAAAAGGGCGCAATCACGCCCTTTTTGTTTCGTGCTTATCCGTTATGGATTACTTATTTTTTCAAGACAACATTGGCGCTGGAAAATGATCCAGCGGCGCCTTCAACGGTGACATAATGCACACCATCAACCATCACAGTAGCATCTGCGCCGTTTGTTGTAATCGTCACAACAGGAACGGCATTTGAATTCTCATACAAAACAGTAAGTGTTTCATTTGCAGCGTCAAAATCCTTGATAATTGCCGGATTTGTCCCATCCATTATGCCTTGTGCAGTCATGAAAGAATCCACACCCGCACCGCCAAAAGCAACATCACCAGCACCAAGTATCAACAAATCTGCATCGTCTCCACCAAACAATTCATCAGCGCCGCTATCATCATGAGTAAAGTCTGTCGCCATTTTTGCGGTGAATTCTGCGGTTGGATCCGGTGAAATCTGACTGGCCAATAGATCACTAAAATTTATTTCACCGACGGTTATTTTTGCACCAATCAAAACATCATCACCTACACCACCATTTAAGGTGTCTGAGCCGGTTCCGCCATCAATATAATCGTCGCCTGTATTCCCGTTCAAGACATCAATGCCGTCGCTACCCAGCAAAATATCATCGCCTGATCCGCCGTTAAGAACATCATTTCCATCGGCACCAAAAATCGAATCGTCATGGTCACCGCCATAGATCGTGTCATTTCCTGCGCCGCCATTGATCGCATCTATGCCCGTATCGCCAAACAACATGTCATCATCTGCGTCACCATAAATCGTATCATTCCAGGCACCGCAATGAATTTCATCGTTCCCCGCGCCGCCAAACAGCAGGTCTTTGCCATTGCCGCCCGTGATCTTGTCATCACCGTCATCACC
>CAMZKY010000077.1 GCA_947311455.1 uncultured Marinosulfonomonas sp.
AAAATCGCGATGACGATGACAAACCCAAGCCAAATCCCCCACATATGAGGGGGAAAGCCCCCACTTGACCTCAATACAACGGCCAAAAACATCAACAATAGAAAACCCCGCCAAAAAATGACGGGGTTTGTCAGTGGTCTGATGCGCCCGATTATGGGCGCGGTTTTTATGCCGCGGCCTCGGCCATCTCAAGCGTGGCTTCCATTGCGGCCAATTCGGCGTTTTGTGCGGCGATTTGTTGATCAAATTCGATGTCGATCTTTTCGGCCGCTTCTTCCCGAATGTGGCGGGCGATTTCGATAACTGTTTCGATCATATCCTCATTCACGCCAAATCCACGCAAGCGATTTAACTGGCAGGCGCACATTTTAGGGTGGTTCGAGGCAATGCCCGAAGCCAGAGAAACCATTGCAACGATTGCGGCGTCTGGTGTGTTTTGAGTTGTCATGTGGTAAGTCCTATTCGTTTTGTGTTTAAGATGATTTTGGTATCGTCAAAATTTGCCGCCATTAAAATACAGCCAAAGTTTAGGGTTCGCCACATATAGAAAATGTTTAGGATGGGTATAAATAACCCGTTTCATCATCTATTTGTTTGTTCGCGCGGTCTAGTCCTATAGTTGTAGGCCCATCTAACCAAGGATCCCCAATAAATGGAAATCATGACTATCGCTATTGATCCGATTTTGTCCGTGTTTCTGGCACTGGCTTTTATCAATGTTTTGGGCTGGCTTTCGCCCGGGCCAAATACGCTTGCCGTAATCAGTGCGTCGATCAGCAAAGGCCGGCGCGCCGGTGTGGCAACCGCGCTTGGGGCTTCTTTGGGTGGGGGTGTTTGGGCAACCATTACGATTTTGGGGGCGACCACGGTGTTTGACCTGTATCCCACCGCAGTTTTGGTGTTCCGGTTGGCGGGGGCGTCCTATTTGATCTGGATCGGTTATAAATCACTGCGCGCTGCCATGGCGGGGCAGGGGGCGGATTTAAAGCTTGCCCAAATTAATCACAGCAACTGGCGTGCGTTTCGAACCGGATTTCAGGTGATTATGACCAACCCCAAGGCGATGCTGTTTTTCAGCTCGGTTTTTGCCGCGATCCTTCCACAGGACGCGCCAAGCTGGGTCTATGTGGCGATTGTGGTGTTTGGCCAAACGCAAGCCTTTGCCCAACATTGCATCACCGTTTGGGTATTTTCATCTGCAGGAATAGTGCGGAGGTATCAAACGGCCTAACGTCGCGTAAATGTTGTGATTGGAACGTTATATTGCGGTTTGGGGCTTGGGCTTGCCGTGGCGGCCATCCGGCGCAGTTAGGGTTGGGAAAGGTTGTCGCCGGAATTTTCGAAAGAGGTTCTGATTGAATTTGAAACGCCTTCCATCCCTACGCCCATACTTGCCATGATCGCGACACTCAAAGATATGATTGTGGCTGTTAGAAAAATCCAATCCGTCGTGATCCCGCCACTTTGGCCGTTCACAAAGGTTTTTAGTTTTTTAAAAAATACGTTTTTTAGCACTTGGAAGACCTATCTAATTGCGGCGGGACGAGCATGATCTGATTGTCGTCCCGCTATTTACAACCAATCTCTGTAAATATTTAGGCGTTAGTAGGTTAAGAATGTGTTTTCTCTATGGCGGTTGCTGTTTCGGCGGCTGCTGTTTCGTCGTTGAATTGGTTGAACTATCTCCAAACACAGCGTGAACTGTGCTTGGGGATTTAAGAAGTTAAGCTTGGAAGTGACGACTGTTTTTGATGGTATCCCATGCCCAAACAACCTCTTGCAGCTGTTCTTCTTGGGATCTGTCGCCGCCATTCATATCGGGATGCAGTACTTTGATCAGCTTTTTATACTGCTTGCGCACTTCGGTTTTTGTCCAATGTTCCTTGGCCTCAAGGATCATAATCGCTTTTAGCTCGGTTTGCGGTAATTTTCGGGTGCCGGTGATGGATTTACCCGGGTTTTGGGTGGCGTTTACACCCAGCACCTGATGCGGGTCATCCACACCCAGCCGCGCCCATGCCCGTTGTTCGGCAGATTTTTTCATCGGCTTGGTTTCGCGCTCCCACACACGGTCTTTTTCGATTTGATCGTCCACAGCCGTTTCCGGCGTGCCGTCAAAGAAATTCCATTTGGTGTTGTATTCGCGCACATGGGGCTGGCAGAACCACATGAAATCATCCACAGCGTCGGGGGAACGGGGCGCACGGTATTTGCCGGGCTCCTTGCAATCGGGATGTTCACACACACGGGTCGAGGTCTCAAACGCCCCCGACATGCCACGCCGTCCACGCACACGTTTCTTTTTGTCGGTCTTTACGGAAATATCAAAACCAAATGGATCGTCTTTTTTCATTGCGCTAACCTATATGAATCCGGCAAGAGATAATAGCGTGATCCGCGCAGGATAAAAGAGGAGATTTGAGAAAATGTCGGTTGTTGATGAAATTAAATCCAAACTTGAAGCGGCGTTTACACCAACTGCGCTTGAGGTGATCAACGAAAGCCACCAACACGCCGGCCACGCGGGCCATGACGGTGCGGGCGAGAGCCATTTTCGGGTGGTGATTGTGGCAGATGTTTTTGCCGATATGAATCACCTGAAGCGCCACCGCGCGGTGCACGGCGCAATTGGTGCTGATTTAATCGGGCGCATTCACGCGCTGGCGCTGGAAGTATCCAGTTAATAGGGGACGCTTCGCATCACAGGATGTCTTGCAGATGATGTGCATCTGCGCGGGTTTGCCTGCGGCGCACGTATTTAAGGCAAGAAGAAGATCAAGTTTCGAGTTTTTCGCCTGCGGTGCCAAGGGCTGGGGCGTTATTTTGATCGATGGCGTCGATTTGATCCAGAAGCGGGGTGGGGGTTGGTTCGGATTTTTCTTTTATTTCCGCGGGTCCCAGCGTTTTTTCGATCACCGGTGCGGCGGCGATGGCCAGCACAGGGGTGTCGGATTTTTCTTCTTTAAGCTTGGTTTCACGGCGAAACACCAGCATATTCATATAGGTGGTGGTTTTGCCTGTCAGGCCGGAACGTTCCTCAAGCGGCAGGGTATCACTGCGTTGATACTGCCAACCATCGGCAGCCATATCGTTCATCACGGTGGTTAGGGCATTGGCGAATTTGCCATCGGTGCCTTTGACGCCTTTACCGCGCAGGCCTTTTTTGGGGGCGGGGATAACTTTGTATTCAAAATGGGTCACGATTCGATCTTTCAAATG
>CAMZKY010000078.1 GCA_947311455.1 uncultured Marinosulfonomonas sp.
GCCGGCTTTGTTGCGGCGGCTTTCTGCTACGCCAATCGCATCGGCCAATTCATCACGTTTCGCGGCCAATTCATCCGGTGCGGCGCTGGCGTCTTTCAAAGCGTCCAGCGATTCAATCTTGCGCTGTTCCAATTCGGAAATCCGCTTGCCTGCGGTTTCCAAACGGTGCCGCCAGCCCGATACTTCTTTGGTGATTTCCTGACGGCGGCGCACCCGTGCATCGCCTTCGCGGCGCAATTCATCAAGGGCAGACCGCTTGGACATCATCGTCATACGCGCGGCTTCAACCGTCATTTTTACATCTTCAACTTCGGCCCGTGCAGTGTCCAGATCATCCAGTTCAGAAACGGCTTTCGCACCCTCTTGCAATTGCTTACGCGCCCCCATGGCCTCTTCGCTGTGGCGATCCACGGCAAGGCCCATGTTTTCAAGCTTGCCACCAGCGATGCTTTTGTCTGATTCCGCACGAGAAAGCGCACGGTTGGCATCCGATAGCGCACGATCCGCATCGCGGCGTGCATCGCGGGCGGCTTGCACATCACGCGAGGCGCGCACCAATTCATTGCTAAGGTGATCATGCGCCCGCGTGGCCCCATCGGCCCGTGCACTGATTTCTTCTAGATCGCGTTTCAGTTCAACCAAACGGTTTAACTGCTGCAAACGCAGTGCCGCCGCACTTGGCGCGTCTTCGCCCCCGGCGCGGAAACCATCCCAACGCCACAAATCACCCTCAAGGCTGACCAGACGCTGACCGGGCTTTAGCGCGGCTTGCAAACGCGGGGCATCATCCGCATCAACCAAACCAATCTGGCTGATCCGGCGGTTCAAAACCTCGGGCACCGACACGAAATTGTTTAGGGATTGCACCCCATCGGGCAAGGATTGCGCACTTGAATAGCCGGGCAGGGAAACCCAGCCGGTGTAATCTTCGTCTTCGATCACCGGCGCGCGCAGATCGTCGGCAAGGGCCGCACCCAAGGCTTTTTCATAGCCGGATTTCACCCGCACCTGATCCAGAATTTGGCCGCTATCGGCGGTATCACGATCCACCAACCGCGCCAATGCGGCAACTTCGGCGCGCAGGGCGTTGGCCTCGCCTTCGGCTTCGGAACGGGCAGCGCGGGCTTCGGCCTCGCGCGCCTGAATTTCCGAACGCGCCTGATCCACGGCCACAATTGCGGCCTCGGATTCCTCGGACGCGGTGATGGCTTTGGCTTGCAAAACCTTGGCCGCATCATAAGCTTCGCTTGCGACAGTAAGCGCATATTTTGATGCCTCGACGGCCTCCTTGGCGCGCAGGGCTTCGCCTTCGGAGCGATCAAGGGTTTTCTGACTGTCCTGCATCAAACGATTGGCGGAATGGTGGCGCGCGGCCAAACGAGCCACGTCTTCTGTCATTTGCGTTAGCGCAGTTTCGCGTTCCTGCATGATGCTGGCGGCGTCAGAGGCTTGCTGTTCGGCGGCGTCCAGTTTTTCCTGATGGCCTTCGCTAGCTTTGGCAAGCTGGCCTTGTTCCCACTCCAACCGTTCAATGGTTTCGCCCGCGTCCTTGTTCAGGCCGGCCTCGCGTTCCATGTCGCGGGTCAGTTGATCAATGCGGGCCTTCAGGGTTTCGATCATTTGCAAGGCTTGCGCCTCCTGATCAACCAGCGCGTCGCGCTGCACGGATAGGCGTTGCAAAATCGCGGCGGCCACGGCCTCTTCTTCGCGCAGGGCGGGCAGTTTGTCTTCGGCGGCTTGGCGCAGGTTGGCGGCATTGCGCGCAGCGGATTCACAGCGGGCCGCATGGGTGGTGCGTTCCACCAATTCAGCGCGCGCAGCGGCTTCGGCCTCGTCTGCTTCTTTCCAGCGACGATATAAAAGCAGCCCTTCGGATTTACGTAGATCATCGCCAATAGTGCGATAGCGCGCCGCCTGTTTGGCTTGGCGTGCCAGTTGGCCCAATTGGGTAGCAAGCTGTTCAATCACATCATCCACACGGGCCAGATTGGCTTCGGTGCCTTTTAACTTCAGTTCGGCCTCGTGGCGGCGCTGATACAGGCCGGATATACCTGCGGCCTCTTCCAGAATGCGGCGGCGGCTTTTCGGTTTGGCGTTGATCAATTCCGAAATCTGCCCTTGGCGCACCAAAGCTGGCGAATGTGAACCAGTCGAGGCATCGGCAAACAGCATCTGCACATCGCGCGCCCGCACATCTTTGCCGTTAACCTTAAAGGCGCTGCCGGCATCGCGGGTGATGCGGCGGATGATTTCGATGGTGTCTTCTTCGTTAAATCCGGCGGGGGCCAGCCGATCGGAATTATCAATGGTAATCTGCACCTCGGCAAAATTACGGGCGGGGCGCGAAGATGTGCCGGCAAAGATCACGTCTTCCATACCGCTGCCGCGCATCGCCTTGGGGCGGGTTTCACCCATGACCCAGCGCAAGGCCTCAAGCAAATTCGATTTTCCGCAGCCATTTGGCCCGACAACGCCGGTTAATCCGTCCTTGATAAACAAATCGGTTGGATCGACAAAACTTTTGAAGCCGTTCAGTTTAAGCTTGGAAAACTGCAATCTACGCCGCCTTTAGTGATTCCGTTGAATTCCATTTGTGACGGACGCCCGCGCCACGAGTCAACGCATAACCCCCTTATCTGCCGCTTCCGGCCGAGTTATCCACAAGATATTGCGGTTTTTGCCCGATTTGCGGGATTTAACCCCGCCGAAAATACTTTACCCCATGCCGGAATCCCACTTGACCAAACCATGATTCATCCGTCACAAAGGGCGCGTATGGTTCCCAATCACAATGCCAAGCATTTGGGGATGAAACGAGAATGTGGTGAAGGTGACCCAATTCGGGGCCAGAGGCCACAGCCGCCCCCGCGACTGTAAGCGGTGAGTGCCTGTCAATATCCACTGGGGAAACCCGGGAAGGGGACAGCGCATTTTGACCCGCAAGCCAGGAGACCGGCCATGCGCAAACGTAACCAACCTGTCGGGGTGACAGGATAAGGAGAATTGATATGACGACTTTGACAAATACACGCACAGACGCAGCCGTTGACACAGGTGTTCTACCCATTGTTGCAGCCATCGCCGCTGGCGTATTTCTGATTTATTTCACCGGTTTTGCCCAAGCATCACAATATCATGATTCCGCGCATGACACACGTCACACGCTGGCGTTTCCCTGCCACTAACACATGACCGCACGGATTTTTACCAGCGCGTTGTTCGCTGGGCTGGTTGCAGGGCTGATTGCCGTCCTGCTTCAGTGGTCGCTTATGGAAAATCTGATTCTTGAAGGCGAAGAGTACGAAACCGGAAACAAAAGCCATTTCGGCGGTGTTCTGGTGATCAATGATGCGCTTGAGGCTGCGGGCGAGCCCACGGCTGTTGAAGCTGAAGAGCCAGAAGATTTGTTCAGCCGCTTTTCACTGGCGTTTTTTGCAGTGTTTGTCACCTTTGTGGGCTGGGCATTAATGATGGTTGCGGGCTTTGCCATGGCTGAACGGGTCGGGCAACGTATCAGGGTAAAAGACGCGCTGCTATGGGGCATCGCCGGATTTGCCGCGATCCATATCATGCCCGGTATTGGCCTGCCGCCCGAATTGCCCGGAACCCCCGCCGCCGATCTTGAGGAACGGCAGCTTTGGTGGCTGACCACTGCGCTGTTCTCAATCCTTGCCTTTGCCCTGATGGCGTATGGGCGCAAGCCGATCTATATCATCATCGGTATCGCCCTGTTGATTGCGCCACATATCATCGGCGCACCGCATATGGACGGCTACGCAGGCGTCGCGCCACCCGACCTGGCTGGTGAATATGTCGCGCGGTCTTACGCCGTTGCGTTTATTGACTGGGTTGTTCTTGGTCTTGCCGCTGGTTACTTCTGGAACCGCGGCGCAGTTTCAAAAGCAGCTTAATTATACTGTAGATCCAAAGCTCCACAATTCGGGTCTACAATAAATCTTGACTAAAAATACAAGGATATACTGATATGCACATCGAACCAGGCGTCGTCAACGGCGTAAAAATCGCGTTAAGCTACGTTACAGCCACTGCCGCAGCTGGCTATACTCTGAAACTTGGTCTTGCAGCATTGCAAGATAAAGGCATTGTTTCTCTTTCAATTCGCTCTTTATTAACAACCGCTGTAGTGTTTTGCTTTTTTCAGGTTTTACCCCATTATCCAGTCGGCATTTCCGAAGTACACCTGATTTTAGGGTCAACACTGTTCTTATTGTTTGGCGCAGTGCCGTCCGCCATTGGTCTTGCCGCTGGCTTACTTTTGCAAGGCGTATTTTTTGCACCAAGCGATTTGCCACAATATGGCATTAACCTAACCACGCTTTTGGTGCCGCTATTTGCGCTTCAGGCATTAGCTGCAAAAATCATCGCACCAAATACAGCCTATGTTGATCTTAGTTACAAACAGGCGCTAATGCTATCGACTGCCTATCAAGGCGGCATCGTGTCGTGGGTTGCATTTTGGGCATTTTATGGTGCCGGTTTTGGGGCGGACAATATGGCCTCGGTTCTAACTTTTGGTGGAGCATATATGTCGGTTGTTTTACTGGAGCCTTTGGTCGATCTCGCAGTTTTAGCAGGTGCAAAAACGGTGCGCGGCTTGGAAAAAACCGATCTGGTTTCGTCTCGGTTGTTTAAAGCAGCCTAACTTTAACACACTCCCTAAAACGAAAGGCAAGTCCAAGAAGATTTAAGCGCCTTGGGCTTGCCGTTAATTTAATTCAGGATCAAACCCATGGCCGCCAAAATTCCCGCAACAATCATTACCGGCTTTCTGGGCGCTGGTAAAACCACGCTGATTCAGCACATGCTGGCCAACGCCAATGGCAAACGCATTGCCCTGATCATCAATGAATTCGGTGATTTGGGGGTGGATGGCGATATTCTAAAGGGCTGTGGGGATGAAACCTGCACCGAAGACGATGTGATGGAGCTGTCAAACGGCTGTATCTGCTGCACCGTAGCTGATGATTTTATTCCGACCATGGAAAAACTGCTGGCCCGCGATAACCCACCGGATCATATCGTGATTGAAACCTCGGGTCTTGCCCTGCCACAACCCTTGGTGCGGGCCTTTAACTGGCCCGAAATTTCAACCCGCGTGACGGTGGATGGTGTGGTCACCGTGGTGGATGGCAAAGCCGTGTCAGACGGCCAATTCGCCCATAATATTGCCGCCGTCGATGCGCAGCGCGCGCAGGATGAAAACCTTGATCACGAAACGCCGCTGTCAGAATTGTTTGACGATCAAATCGCCTGTGCCGATATGATTGTGGTGAATAAATCCGATCTGTTGGGGGATACCGCCGCAAACGCACTGGTGGATGATCTGCAATCCAAATCTCGCGACGGGGTGCAGGTGATCAAAACCTCGATGGGGAAATTGCCCGTGGATGTATTGCTGGGCCAAGGGATCAGCGCCGAAGACGATTTGGGGGCTCGCCACGAAGTGCATCACCACCATCACCACGATGATGATGATGACGACCATCACCATGATCACGAACATGAACACGGCCATGATGATTTCGAAAACTTTGTGTTCAAAATGGACGAGATCACCGACGCCACCGCGTTTCTGGACACCATCACCAACACCATCAAAGCCCACAACATTTTGCGCCTGAAAGGCTTTGTCGCGGTCAAAGGCAAACCCATGCGCCTGACCATTCAGGCCGTTGGCCCGCGTGTGGATAGCTATTTTGACCGCCCGTTCACCACCGATGAACCCCGCAGCGTGACACTGGTTATTATTGGTCAGGCGGGGATGGATCGTCTGGCGATTGAAAGCGCGCTGCGAGGATGAGCGTTGAAATCCGCATTGATGACCCTTTGTCAAAGGATGGCCGCGCCCTGATTAGCGAAAGCGATCTGTTCATCCGCGCGGTTTTCCCGCCCGAAGAATGTTTCACCTTTTCACCGGTTGAGCTGTCTACCCCCGATACCCGCTTTTATATCGCCCGCCTGAATGGTGATCCTGTGGGCTGCGTGGCGCTGGTGCACTATGACGGCTATGGCGAGGTGAAGCGGATGTTTGTCTCTGATAGCGCCAAGGGCAAAGGCATAGGACGCCAACTGATGCAACATCTCGAGGCGGACGCGAAGAACGAAAATGTGTCTCTAATTCGCCTTGAAACCAGTGAAAAACTGGTGGCAGCGGTGAATCTGTATCAATCGCTGGGCTATGCCAAATGCGGCGCTTATGGGGATTACCCCGATTGCGGTGTCAGCCTGTTTATGGAAAAATCTCTCTGATGCATCTTCTTGCCGCCACTCCGGGGTCTATCGACGACGGCAAGGAACCTGTCGATCTGGGCCAAACCCCCGCCGATATCGTATTTATTTCCGCAGCCGATACCGAATTGGCCGCGTTAAGCGAAGCGCGCAGCCAGTTGGATGCCCCGCCGGAATTGCGCCTTGGCAATCTAACCCATTTGCAGCACCCGATGTCGGTTGATCTACATATCGAAAATTGCGCCACCAAATCAAAAATCGTGATTGCGCGGGTCCTGGGCGGGGCCGGATACTGGAAATACGGGCTGGAACAATATGCAGCACATTTGCATGATGCGGGTGTGCCATTCGTCGCCCTACCCGGGGATGATAAACCGGATCCTGACCTGTGGCGGCTTTCAACGGTTCCGCGCGAGGATTACGACGCGCTTTGGGCCTATATGGTTGAGGGTGGCGGGCAAAATGCAACGCGGTTTCTGGAATATGCACAGGCTATCTTGGACAACAGCGAAAAACCATCCGCCGCCGCGCCGCTCTTGCGTGCAGGGGTCTATTGGCCCGGTGTGGGGGTTGCCGATCTTAACGCCGCAAAATCCAACTGGTTAGACGGCGCACCGATCGTGCCGCTGATTTTTTATCGCGCACTGGTGCAAGGCGCAGGGCTGCACCCGATCAACCGTATGGTCAAGGCCATGTTGCGCGCCGGCCTGAACCCGCTGCCGATTTTTGTGGCGTCGTTAAAAGACCCTGTGTCGGTGGCCACCCTTGAACATCTCTTTACCAAGGCTCCGCCAGAGGTGATCCTGAATTGCACCTCCTTTGCCGTTGGCTCCCCCCATCAAGGGGAGCATCACAAAGGGGTATCGAACCCCCTTGTGATGCGGGCCGCGCAAGGTAGCCCTGTGTTTCAAGTGGTTCTTGCGGCCAGTTCGGAGGAAGCATGGGAAGACGGCGAAACAGGTTTGTCAGGCCGCGATATCGCGATGAATGTCGCCCTGCCCGAGGTGGACGGGCGAATCC
>CAMZKY010000079.1 GCA_947311455.1 uncultured Marinosulfonomonas sp.
CTGTTGCCAATTATTCGTAATCGCGATTGAATAGAATTCACCTTGGCTATTGTCGCCACGCAAAATGCAGCTTGGGTATTTCCACGTCACGGCTGATCCGGTTTCCACCTGTGTCCACATGATTTTGGCGTTGTCACCCCGACAATCGGCACGTTTGGTAACGAAATTATAGATCCCGCCATTGCCATCCTCGTCACCCGGATACCAGTTTTGCACAGTTGAATACTTAACTTCGGCATCTTCTTCGATGATGATCTCAACCACTGCTGCGTGCAGCTGTGCAACATCACGTTTTGGGGCAGTGCAGCCTTCCAAGTAGCTGACATAGCTGCCTTTATCGGCAATGATCAACGTGCGTTCAAACTGGCCGGTATTTTCGGCATTGATACGAAAATACGTCGACAATTCCATCGGGCAGCGCACACCGGGCGGAATATACACAAACGATCCATCGGAAAACACTGCGCTATTCAAGGTGGCGTAATAGTTGTCAGATACCGGAACAACCGTGCCCAGATATTTCTTAACCAATTCCGGATGCTCAACAATCGCCTCGGAGATCGAGCAGAAGATCACCCCCGCTTTGGCCAGTTCATCCTTGAATGTGGTGCCCACAGACACGGAATCAAATACCGCATCCACGGCAATTTTGCGCCCCTCGGCAGGCATATCTTCGGCACCTTCGACACCCGCTAAAATCATTTGTTCCTTTAGCGGGATACCCAGTTTATTATAGGTTTCCAACAATTTCGGATCAACATCATCCAATGATTTGGGCTTTTCAACCATCGATTTGGGCCGCGCATAATAGTAAATATCCTGAAAATCGATATCGGGATAATTCACCATCGCCCACGAGGGCTCTTTCAGTTTTTCCCAGCGTTCAAACGCCGCCAAACGCCACTCAAGCATCCACTCCGGTTCATCATTTTTGCCCGAAATCAAGCGCACAATGTCAGGGCTTACACCCTTGGGCGCGTAATCCATTTCAATATCGGTATTCCACCCGTATTTATAGGTACCCGCCAGATCGCGCACCGCATCAACGGTTTCTTCCTCGACGCCGTCTTTGGCGGTCATTTCCTGTTGTGAAGCCGTAAGTGCAGCCATATCCCGTTTCCTTTACGCGCGTCGCGCCTTAAATTTTTCCAGTTGCGCGCGCCACACATTGGCAAACCGCTCAACCTCGTCTTGTGTCGTTGTCGGGCCAATAGAAACCCGAATGGCACTGCTGGCGGTCAGGTCGTCATAGCCCATCGCCTTAAGCACCTTGCTGGCCCGCACCTTGCCCGAAGAACAGGCCGATCCGGCCGAAATAGCAAATCCTGCTAAATCCATTTGCATCACTTGCGTTTCCCCTTTCCACCTGGGGATTGCGAAACAAACGGTGTTCGGCAAGCGCGCCACCTTATTCCCGACTAAAATAGTATCTTTTTCTGATTCTGCCAGAGCAATTTCTAGAATCTTTCTAATTTGGGCCACTTTGTCCCATACACCATCGGCCAAATCACGAGCTGCCGCCTCGGCTGCCGCGCCAAATCCGGCGATGCCAATCACATTTTCAGTGCCGGCGCGGCGGCCCATTTCCTGCCCCCCGCCCTTGATCTGTGCAGCCAAATCCGTACCACGTTTAATCACCAGTGCCCCCACCCCTTTAGGCCCGCCGATTTTATGGGCCGAAATCAACGCCATCTGCGCGCCCGACCAATTAAAGGCAAACGGCACCTTGCCAAACGCCTGCGTTGCATCCACCAGCGCCAGCCCCTGAGGCAAATCCTGCAATACACCCGTTTCACTATTGGCCGCCTGTAAGGTGCTGTGCGCTGGATTATCAACCGCAACAATACCGTCCCCATCACAGTCCAGCGCCAGATCCGCCCACGCCCCGACCGCATCATGCTCAATACCCGAAGCCAGCAATCCACGCCCCCGCATGGCCAAAGCTGCAGCCTCGGTGGCACTGGCGGTAAAAATCACATCTGCCCCGTCTGCGCCGAATGCTGCGGCAATCTGCCCCCGCGCCCGTTCCACAATCGCAAGCGCCGCACGCCCCTCGCCGTGCACACTAGAGGGGTTACCAACCACATCCATCGCCGAAATCATCGCAGCCCGCGCCTCGGGCCGCAAAGGCGTGGTTGCATTCCAATCCAAATAAGTCCGCAGATTCCGGATCATACCAATTCACCTGTCTTTTTCATAAGTATCCCGCCGGCGGCACCGCGACACGCGTCGCGTGGCGCAAATTATCAAGCGCGCGCAGCGCCCATCTATCTTATCGACGTTCTAGTCGACCACTTCAAAAATCGTCGGAACCGCGCGACATGGGGCAATTTCGTTTTCAATCACATCCGACAACCGCGTTTGATGCAAAAACACATAAACATGCGCCGACAGCCCTTCCCATAACCGGTTGCTCATTGATTGGGCGCGCGATCCTGATGATCCGCCCTTAACCCCGACTCCAGTGTGCATCGCCGAAACGGTTTCATCCACCGCTTCCAAAATCCGCGACACCCGAATTTCCGCGGGCAACTTGGCCAAACGGTATCCGCCCCCTGGCCCGCGCACCGATTCCACCAATTCAGCGCGGCGCAGTTTCACAAACAGCTGCTCCAGATAAGGCAGCGAAATATCCTGCCGTTTGGAAATCGCGGATAGCGAAACCAGCTCATCCTCGGGGGCCAACGCCAAATCCGCCAAGGCCACCATCGCATATCGCCCTTTTGTGCTGAGTTTCATCGCCAAGCTCTCCCCTTAATATTGACCTTTGCGCGCAACATGATTACTTCGCTAAGAACCCTGCCATGCAAAATGCATGGATTTAGGCACTTAGTAAGATAACCGACGATTATCGTCAATAATTTGGCGGGGTATCCGCCCGCGTTACAAGGACACAGAATGCCCGAAGTCATCTTCCCCGGTCCAGAAGGACGCCTTGAAGGGCGTTACCACCCCCAAAAAGCCAAAGACGCGCCGATTGCGATCATTTTGCACCCGCATCCACAATTTGGCGGCACGATGAACAATCGTGTGGTCTATAACCTGCATTATAAATTCTACGAAATGGGCTTTACAGTGTTGCGGTTTAATTTCCGTGGTGTTGGCCGCTCGCAGGGGGAATACGATCAAGGGGTTGGCGAATTGTCTGATGCGGCCTCGGCGCTGGATTATTTGCAATCAATGAACAACAATTCCAAACATTGCTGGGTGGCCGGATTTTCGTTTGGCGCCTGGATCGGCATGCAATTGTTGATGCGTCGCCCGGAAATCACCGGATTTATTTCCGCCTCGCCCCCCGCCAATATGTATGATTTCAGCTTTCTGGCGCCCTGCCCCAGCTCAGGCCTGATCATCAACGGCACCAATGATCGTGTTGCCCCGCCCCAAGATACGAAAATTCTGGTGGAAAAACTGCACGAGCAAAAAGGCATCACCGTCACCCATACCGAACTCGAAGGCTCTGGCCACTTTTTCGAGGAGCCGCATATGGATGTGATGTTGGATCACGTTGATACCTATGTGCGTCGTCGTCTCACAGAAACGACACGGTAATGGGCGTCGTCGAAGATCTGGCCGATGATCTGGCCCGCGAAGCGTTGCAAGCGGAAAAAGAACTTGATGATATGACGCTGGTTGATGAGCTGGCCGAGGTGCTTTTGTCCACGTCGGCCACAACCCAAGAAGCATTTTTAACAGCGATCCGCGTGCGGCGCGCTGCAGAAAATGGCCGCCGGTATATTGAAAACCGCTTAAAAGCCGGAAAAACAGGCTGATCTGCACGCTCCATTTATGTATACATTCGCATACAGTCTTTCCTCGCTGCCGATTTTAGTCTAGAAGCCCCTTAACGATTCACCCTTATCAAGAGGCCTCTATGACCAAAATCAAGGTAGAAAACCCCGTTGTTGAACTGGACGGCGATGAAATGACCCGCATCATCTGGGATTTCATCAAGAAAAAACTGATCCTTCCCTATCTGGATATTGATCTGAAATATTACGATCTTGGCATGGAAGCGCGCGACGATACCAATGACCAGATCACCATTGATGCGGCCCATGCCATTCAAAAATACGGCGTGGGTGTTAAATGCGCCACAATCACACCGGACGAAGCCCGTGTTGAAGAATTCGGCCTGAAAGAGATGTGGAAATCGCCAAACGGCACCATCCGCAACATTCTGGGCGGCGTTGTATTTCGGGCACCGATTATTTGCCAAAACGTGCCGCGCCTTGTGCCCGGTTGGACAGACCCGATCGTTATTGGCCGTCATGCTTTTGGCGATCAATATAAGGCCACCGATTTCCGCTATCCCGGCGCTGGTAAACTGACGATGAAATTTGTTGGCGAAGACGGCACCGTGATTGAAAAAGAAGTCTACGACGCCCCATCGGCTGGCGTTTTCATGGGCATGTATAACCGCGACGACAGCATCCGCGATTTTGCCCGTGCAAGCATGAATTACGGCCTGAAAATGGGCTGGCCTGTATATCTGTCCACCAAGAACACCATTTTGAAAGCCTATGATGGTCGCTTCAAAGACCTGTTTCAAGAAATATTTGACGCTGAATTTGCGCAAAAATTCGAAGATGCGGACATCACCTATGAGCACCGCCTGATCGACGATATGGTTGCTGCGGCGATGAAATGGTCGGGCAAATTTGTTTGGGCCTGTAAAAACTATGACGGCGACGTGCAATCCGATACCGTTGCGCAGGGCTTTGGCTCGCTTGGGTTGATGACATCAATCCTAATGACACCCGATGGCCAAACCGTCGAAGCCGAAGCGGCACACGGCACCGTAACACGCCATTATCGCCAGCACCAAAAAGGTGAAGCAACATCAACCAACTCGATTGCGTCGATTTATGCATGGACAGGTGGCCTAAAGCATCGCGCCAAACTGGACGACAACACCAAATTGATGGCATTTGCCCACACCTTGGAAAAAGTCATTGTTGATACGGTTGAAAGCGGCCAAATGACAAAAGATCTGGCCTTGCTTGTTGGCCCGGAACAAAAATGGCTAACGACCGAGGGCTTCTTGGAGGCAATCGACACAAACCTGGGCAAAGCACTTTCATAAACGCAATGCGCCCCACTTTACCTGTGCATAAAGTGGGGCGCACCGACTAAGTTTGCCGAGTTATGTAGATGGCTAATGGCCTGCTCGGGGAACGCAAGCAGACCGCCACGGGAGGGGCCTGGCAAACCTATTGGATAAACTTCTACACCCTTGCTTCGGATGAGCGCGCCGGTTTTCTGGTTTCATCATGGGGTTGTCGTCATTCAGGGAATGCCGAAAAGAGTGTGTCGCGCTTCTTTGTGGTTGTATTTTCAACAGCTACTTTTCTAAGGGTGAATCTTTCGCAAGGGGAGTTATTGTCGGTTAAATCCAGTCATAAGATTGAATTTTATCATCAGCCAGAAGTGTGCGCCGGCACGGCTAGTTTCCGGCAATCCGGATCCATAATTGCAGACAAGTAAATCAAGGTTGCGGTCTGATTGGCGTTCGCAACACCAGCAAGTTCGAAAGCCATATCTGAAAGCAATTCAGAAATTTCAGCATAATGTGCTTTAGTCAGCGGCTTGCAATCACCACAATCCAAAATTGAATTAAAGTTATCCGCCCCATAATTCGATCTAACTATACTTTTCGAAATATTGTGAACATTTGTCATGTAATTCTCCTACTATGAACATGCTGGGATGGCTCAACCACCAACATGCGCAGTATGCAGAATCACGGACATGCACTCAATTCGTGAAAATCGCTTTTATTTGGCATCTTTAGGGGGCACTATGTTTTGAAGCCGCCAAGAGGCTCTCTTTTATCGTATAAACCGAGACGTTATTCGCGAACTTGGTGCATTTGACCCAAAATAAGTTCATAGTTAATTTACTAAATTAATAGGTTTTTTTCCAATAGTGTTAAAAATTTGGTTAAAAATCTAAACATTTAAATAGAAATGTGATATTAGAACACTTCTAGAACACTTGGAAATCCTGTTTATTTTGGAAATTTTCTCTTAAAGGTTGGTATGGGCGAACTAAATAATATATTTTCAAATCAGTTGAGAATTTTGTGCGAAACCAAAAGCACGATCACTCGCGTGGCCGAGGAACTTTCGATTAACCGCCAACAATTTGCACGTTACTTGAACGGAACATCCATCCCGCGCGAACCCATTATTGAACGTATGGCTGCGTATTTTTCGGTTCATCCATCGTATTTTTTCCAGTACACACCCGAAGAAGAAACACCTCGAGTTGAATCTCTTGAGGCCCTTTTTGATCTTATGCGCACCGCCGATTTTCACAACCCCTCAGAAAGAGAGCTTGAACCAGGCTTTTACCAGATCCTGAAGCGAAGCTTCTGCACAAAGAATGTGATTATCCGAGGCTTGGGGTATGTTTATTATCGCAATAAAATCGCCCACTATAAATCAATCCGCTTAATGCCGCCAAGCTTCAGACCAAGACTGCACAAACGTTTTTACAGCTATTCCGGGGTATTTGTAAAAATTGAACAGAACTTGTTTCTGGCAACCCAAAGCCACCTGAACAGATATATTTCGCTCCACTGCCTAAGCCGGTCATTTGCAACAGACCCTCAGATGAAGTCCGGTGTGCATTTCACCTTGAACAGCGAAGGGTTTCTAGGCGTCCGCAGCTCGGTATATCTGCTTACAAAAATTCACCACAGTGAAAGTGTTCTGAAATATGCGCGTGAAATCGATAATGTAAGCGATGACGAAATAGCAGAGTTTGATATGAATATTATAAACAGTCGTTCCTTAAAAAACGACGGCGTAATTGGTAGCTAAGGCCAGAATTGCCCCTTAGAACACCGCGAATGGAAAATTCTATTCCGCATTATTTTTTTCAACATGCCTGTAATCAATCCGCCCCAACTTCAAAAAAATTAACCAATATCAAAATCAGCAATAAATAAAGGCTGGTCTTTGGGGCAAAGGCATTGTATGGCCGCCTCAAACATCCCAAAAGGCTAGTAATTATGGACTTGCGAAATATCGCGATTATCGCACACGTTGACCACGGCAAAACCACGCTTGTGGACGAAATGCTTAAACAATCCGGTTCATTCCGTGAAAATCAGGCCGTTGAAGAACGCGCCATGGACAGTAACGATCTGGAACGCGAGCGCGGGATCACCATTCTGGCCAAAGCCACCTCGATTGAATGGGATGGCAAACGGGTGAACATTGTTGACACCCCGGGCCACGCCGATTTTGGCGGCGAGGTAGAGCGCATTCTTTCTATGGTCGACGGAGTTGTTCTTTTGGTCGATGCCGCCGAAGGCCCGATGCCACAAACCAAATTTGTGTTGTCCAAGGCACTGGCCCTTGGCCTGAAACCGATTGTGGTTTTGAACAAAGTTGATAAATCCGACGCCGAACCCGACCGCGCGCTGGACGAAGTGTTCGATCTTTTTGCCAGCCTCGACGCCACCGACGAACAGCTTGATTTTCCGGTCATGTATGCTTCCGGCCGCTCTGGTTGGGCCGATGCCGAACTTGATGGCCCACGCAAGGATCTGCACGGCTTGTTTGATCTGATTGTTGAACATGTGGAAGAACCAGCACAGGTTGCGCGTCGCGATGAGCCGTTTTCAATGCTGGTCACCACCCTTGGGGCCGATCCGTTTATTGGCCGTCTGCTGACGGGTCGCGTTGAAACCGGCACCGTAAAGACCGGCGACACCATCAAAGGCTTGTCTCGCGATGGCGAAAAACTGGAACAATTCCGCGTGGCCAAAGTGCTGGCTTACCGCGGCCTAGTGCAAACCGAAATTCCAGTGGGCGAAGCGGGCGATATCGTTTCAATCGCGGGGATGAAAATCCCCACCGTGGCCGACACATTATGCGCGCTTGACGTTGACGCCGCCATTCCGGCCCAACCGATTGATCCGCCCACCATCACCGTAACCTTCGGCATCAATGACAGCCCCCTTGCGGGCCGTGATGGTAAAAAGGTGCAAAGCCGCGTGATCCGCGATCGCCTGATGAAAGAGGCCGAAACCAACGTTGCGATTAAAATCACCGACACTCCGGGCGGCGAAGCGTTCGAGGTTGCCGGCCGTGGCGAATTGCAAATGGGGGTTTTAATCGAAAACATGCGCCGCGAAGGGTTCGAGCTTTCGATCTCGCGCCCGCAGGTTTTGTTTCAGGATGTGGACGGGGTTAAATGCGAACCTGTCGAAGAAGTTACCATTGATGTGGATGACGAATATTCCGGCGCGGTGATCGAAAAACTGACCGGCGCGCGCAAAGGCAATCTGGTGGAAATGAAACCATCAGGCGCGGGCAAAACCCGCATTGTCGCCCATGTGCCATCACGCGGGTTGATCGGCTATCATGGTGAATTCATGACCGACACGCGCGGCACCGGCGTTTTGAACCGCGTGTTCCACGCATGGGAACCCCACAAAGGCAAAATCCCGGGCCGTCGCGCTGGCGTTCTGATTTCCATGGAAGACGGCACCGCCGTGGCCTATGCGTTGTTTAACCTTGAAGATCGGGGCCGCATGTTTATCGGCGCGCAAACTCCAGTTTACCAAGGTATGATCATTGGCCAACACAGCCGCGAAAACGATCTTGAAGTAAACCCGCTGAAAGGTAAAAAGCTTTCCAATGTGCGAGCATCCGGCACGGACGAGGCCGTGCGCCTAACCACGCCAATCACCCTGTCGCTTGAGGAATCGATTGCCTATATCGACAATGATGAATTGGTCGAGGTCACGCCAAATGCAGTTCGGATGCGCAAACGCCATCTTGATCCGCATGAACGCAAACGCGCGGCACGGTCTGAGCCTAAGTAAAACAAAAAACCCCGCCGAAATTCGGCGGGGTTTTTTGTTTGGGCAGCGTTTAGACGATCTTAACGTTTCTTAGCGCACGGCGCGTTAACCTGTTATAGCAGCACATTTTGCCATACACTTGCCATACACTTGCCATACGCAAGCCATACCGCATATTTCGTGAAATCCCCTTGTTCATAAAGGTTTTCGAAAGATGAATGCGGAATAACCGGATTTTTATCCCAAAAGGTTAATCAGCGCTTTCCTATACACCTTCAACAAAAGTATATTCACGCTCCGCCGAGGGCAAACCATAAGACAGCGCCTCTTGATATTCCGGAGAATGATAAAAGGTTTTCGCGGTATCCATATCCTTAAACCGAATAATCACATTGCGCGATCGCCCCTCACCTTCCATATGAAAACATTCGCCACCACGGGCCAAAAACTCGCCGCCGAATTTTTCCACCGCAGGCCCCGCCAAAGCGGCATATTTAGCGTATTCTTCCGCGTCGACCACATCAATATGTACCATCGCATAGGCAACCATGTCTTATCCCTCCAAAATGGCTTCGGCGGCGGTGATCGCAGCCTCGGCATTGTCTACATTCTTACCGCCACCTTGGGCCATATCAGGGCGTCCACCGCCACCAACACCCCCCAGTTCGGCCACCGCGGCCTTAACGATATCAACGGCCGAAACCTTTTCTATCAGGTCTTTGGTCACCCCTGCCGCAACTGCCGCTTTGCCGCCAGTATCGGCAATCAACAGCACCACACCCGATCCAATGCGCGATTTGTGATCGTCAATCAAGCCGCGTAAATCTTTGCCACTGACACCAGTCAGCACCTGAGAAACAATCTTTATCCCGTTGATTTCTTTACCTTCTTTTGCATCCCCCTGCCCCGCACC
>CAMZKY010000080.1 GCA_947311455.1 uncultured Marinosulfonomonas sp.
GCCAAATTCCAGCCGTGCATTGCGCCACAGCAGCTTTTTGATCGGGGCAAAGCGATTGTCGCAAATCGCCTCGGCCACCCCATCGTCCAGCAATGGCGCTTCGCCCGTTACCCCGAAGGTGCCGTTGGTCATGTAACGCCCCGCACGCCCCGCGATTTGCGCCAGCTCGTTGGCTTGCAAATAGCGCATCCGCCGCCCGTCAAATTTTGTCAGCGATGAAAACGCCACATGTTCAATATCAAGGTTCAACCCCATGCCAATCGCATCGGTGGCCACCAGATAATCCACATCGCCATTTTGATACATTTCCACCTGCGCATTGCGGGTGCGCGGCGATAACGCCCCCATCACTACCGCCGCGCCACCCTTTTGACGGCGCAACAATTCGGCAATCGCATAGACATTATCCACCGAAAATCCGACAATGGCAGACCGCGCGGGCATGCGGCTGATTTTCTTTGATCCGGTATAGGTTAGCTCCGACAACCGATCACGGCGCACAAATTGCGCCTTGGGCACCAGTTCGGCAATGGCGCTGCGCATGGTATCGGCCCCCATAAACAGGGTTTCCGACAACCCGCGCGCCCGCAACAGGCGATCGGTAAATACATGGCCGCGCTCGGGATCGGCACAGAGCTGAATTTCATCAACCGCCACAAATTCCGCACCCAGACCCTCGGGCATGGCTTCGACCGTGCAGACCCAGAACTGGGTGCGCGGCGGCACAATGCGCTCCTCCCCAGTGACCAACGCCACCACAGATGGCCCACGCAGGGCAACAATTTTATCATAAACTTCACGGGCCAACAGGCGCAACGGCAGGCCAATAATCCCGCTGCGATGCCCCAACATCCGCTCAATCGCGTAATGGGTTTTTCCGGTGTTCGTCGGCCCAAGAACCGCCGTGATCCGTTGATCCAAGGCCATGTTGTGAATTCCTGTTTCCGACAGCCGGGGCTAAAGCCCATTCATCCCGCGCTTTGCTCTGTTTGCAAGATATATCAAGGGTTTGAGCCGCGCCGTCAACAGGGGTTTGTTTATGCGTTTTTTACAACCTGTATGGCTTTCTTGATTACGCGATTTCAGCAAGAACCGAAGAACATCCATAGAGTCAATAAGATGCACAGAACAGCACTGAAAAATGCCGCCTAATACAACCACGATTCCGGAATCCTGGATTCGTCAAAACAACAGAATACCATTCAACGCGTTGAGCAGAATTACGTGATTTACGCCCTAAAGCGTCACACCCTTAACCAGCGGCAAAAGCCGCGCAATCGCATCCGCAGCACTGGCGCTGGCGGGGTTAATTTCCAGCACTTTTCGATACACTTCAAGCGCTTTTTGGGGGCGATCGGTTATTTCGTAAATCGCTGCCAAGCCGCGCAGGGCCGCAAAATGGCGCGGATTCAGGCGCAACGCGGTTTGAATATCCGCCAGCGCAGGGCCGATTTTTTCCGCCTCGAAATAGGCCATGGCGCGGGCGTTATAGGCGGCGGCAAATTCGGGGGCATGATCGACAAGTGCGGTCAGGTGTTCAATCGCAGCCTCGACCTCGCCCTCTTCAAGCGCATCCATGCCCCGACGCAACAGCAAATCCATCGCGGGTGATCCCGAACGCAGCCACTGATCCTGAATTTGCTCGGCAATGCCGCGCGCCTCAACCATCGGGGCGGATTTCAGGTGATCAAACAGCATGTCCAAATCCACCTCTTGTGCACGCGCAGTTGCGCCAAAACCCGCCCAAATCAACAGGCCGGTGGCAAATACCGTAACGATACGTTTGTGAATTGCTTTTAAACTGCTCATAACCATGCCAATGTAGCCTAAATTACGGGGATTGCGAGCCCCAGACGATCACAAAATTGAAAAGGAAACGATATGAGCGATATAGTTGATGCAGCGGTCAAGGCCCTGAATGCAAAAATGGACGGCGGCTTTGACGGCTTGGCCAAGTTTGTGATTGGCGACGAGGGCGCAGTGATGATTGATTCCGAGGGCGCACGCGCCGCGGATGAGGATGCAGACGTCACCCTGACCGCCAGCGCCGACGTATTTCAGGACATTCTGGAAGGCAACATCAACCCCACCGCCGCCTTTATGACAGGCAAATTGTCGGTGGATGGCGATATGGGGCTTGCGATGAAACTGGCCGGTGCAATCGCCTGATGTATGAGAGCGCGCCCCTTTATGACGACGTGGCCGACGCCCCCAAGGGGGGGGCGGCCTATTGGCTGAACACCACCGACGGGGTGCGCATTCGTGTGGCCGCGTGGCCAGACGGTGACAAAGGCACAGTGCTTCTGTTCCCTGGTCGCACGGAATACATCGAAAAATACGGTCCCGCAGCGGGGGAACTGGCGGCACGCGGCTATGCCACCTTGGTGATTGATTGGCGCGGTCAGGGGCTTTCGGATCGGGCCTGCAAAAACCACATGGCGGGGCATATTGGCGATTTTGACGAGTTTCAGCGTGATATTGACACTATGATTGACGCGGCACAGACGCTTGATCTGCCACGCCCCTATTACCTTGTCAGCCACTCTATGGGCGGTGCGATTGGATTGCGCGCGCTTCAAAATGGGCTAGAGGTAAACGCCGCGTTTTTCTCGGCTCCGATGTGGAGTCTCCTGATTGCACCGGTGATGAAACCCGTTGCTACAACGCTTGCAACTGTGTTCACCGGCATCGGCATGGGCTGCGCCTTTGCCCCGGGCACCAGTGAAAAATCATATGTCAGCAACAATCCGTTTGATGACAATATGCTGACCACAAACGAAGATATGTTTCACTGGCTGGCCGAACAGGAACGCAGCTATCCCGACCTGAAACTGGGCGGGCCAAGCATGGCTTGGGTCAAATCCGCGTTAAAAGAATGTCACGCCTTGGCCAAAATGCCCGCCCCAAAAACGCCCACAGTCACATTCCTTGGCAGTAACGAGCGCATCGTCGATTCAAACGCGGTAACATCCTACATGCAAAACTGGGCAAACGGTTCACTTGTGATGATCGACGGGGCCGAGCACGAGATTTTGATGGAACAGCCACAAACCCTGAAACAGGCCTATGACGCGATGGATACCCTGTTTTCACAACA
>CAMZKY010000081.1 GCA_947311455.1 uncultured Marinosulfonomonas sp.
CCTATAAATATCACGCCACTGGCGGGATTGTCGCGAAATATCAATGGTTTGGGGTGCGCCGGACATAGTGGTTCTATGTGCAAGCGGCCCACACCATTGATATTTCGCGACACTCCCGTCCTTCGGATTTGGCGGATTTCGCCCGTGAGAACACCTTAACTCACTGATAATCAACCAGATTAAGGCGATCGTTAAGCTATCCTCTCGAACAAAACCTGCCAAACCAGTGATGTGATATTTTTAGGTCTACGCCCTAGGCTGGCAGGCGGTATCACTTCCTAGCTTTTGGAAAATACCTAGTTTCTCTTCGGTACCGTCACGGTAACGGAGAGATCCCAATAATGGGATTATGGACGAGGAAGAGCGACGTATATATCACACTCCCCAATAGGAAGCGAATAATTCCTTGGCGTGTGAATGTTATTTTTCTGGTGGTGTTGGACAGCTTTTTCCACTGGGCATCGCCCAATATACGGCGTTTGCGGCGGTTGATAATCTTCATACCCAACAACGAAAATCCGGCAAATAAACCGAACACAATGACATGGGCCAAATCACCATTTGGCACTAAGTGGGCGGTTGACCAAAGCAATAGAACCACCAAAAGCGGATGATGCAGCCAACCAACCAATCCTGGATTTTCGGGATCAAACCGTTCATTGTTCCATCCGCCAAACGAAAGTGCATTTGGCTGTCCAAACGTCATCGAAAATACAAGCGCTGCGAGATACATGAATAGAATTGGGGCATAATTTTGCCACGCTTCCCATCCCCAGACTTCGATATATGGGGCACGGCCCGCAGCAACAATGATCCACGTAAGTACGGCTGTGGAAAGTGTCGAATATGCGAGCGTAAATCCCGTTGGGCCGATCAGCGGTACGATGCGTGATTTAACTGAAGGCCGCGTCGGGATCGAGTGAGATAGAAAAAACACAACAAACGCAGCAATGAATTCGCCCCATTCAGACAGAATTTGCAATGTGGTCTCCTTTGTTCAACACTGTGGGGTCATAGCGGAATATAAGGGCGAGTGGAAATGTATAAAGGGTCATGCTTGTGCGGCAAAGTGCGCTTTACGGATTCAGGTATGCTTAGCGCGCCAAGTGCGTGCCATTGTGAGGCCTGCCGTAAATCGTCAGGACATTTCTTTGCTGATACCGAAGTCGCCAAATCAGCCGTTACTGTTTTGGGCGAAGACTTTGTTACATGGGTTCAATCTTCGTTACATGGGTTCAATCTTCAAAGAAAGTGCGGCGTGGATTTTGTAAGATGTGTGGATCAAATCTGTTATGGGATCCGGTATTTCCGGATTGGACAGCGATTGCCATGGGGGCGTTTGATGAGGCAACTGATGTAACGCTGGGTTTGCATGTATTTGTGGGTGAAAAGGGCGGTTATTACGAATTACCCGACGGATTACCGCAAAATGATCCTTAGCGACAGAACGTCAAAATTTTTCTTTTGAACTTGACCAATGTCATTTTGCACTTACAGAAAATTGTTATTTCTGCGGGTGACCACAAAGGAGAAATGCGGTGTCTTATAAAGATTTACTTATTCACTTGGATGATAGCGATATTTGTGAAGCGCGGGTTGATGCGGCGATCACATTGGCCAAGCGTGAAGGCGCACGGGTGACGGGTGTAGCATTGGCACTAGAATCAACGATTTCAACGTATATTGGAATTGACATCCCCAGCAGCCTGACCCAAGTGCAACAGAAAATTGTACGCGAGGCAGCTGATAGTGCGGTGGTGAAATTTACCATTGCAGCAGAAAAGGCTGGCGTAGAATTTGAAACCCGCATCATTGCGTGCTCGGCAACTAAAGCGCCTGCGCGTATGGCGTTTTTTGCACGGCACGCCGATTTGATCGTCATGGGCCAGCCCAACCCAGATGTTAAGGGGAAAGCATTTCAAGAGGCATTGTTGGATGCTGTGATTAGTCAATCTGGTCGCCCGATTTATGTGATGCCCTATATTGGGAGCTACAAAGCGAAACCCCGCAAAGCCGTGATCGCATGGGATGGTAGTAAGAAAGCCGTGCGCGCGGTGAATGATTCCATTCCATTGCTGCAAGCGCGCGATGAAGTGATTGTGCTGGTGGTAAATCCGAAAAAACGAAGTGATGAATATGGCGGGCAACAGGGTGAAAATCTGGTCAACCATCTGGAACGCCACGGGATTTCGGCAACAGTTGCAGTGCGCGAAAATCCTGATCTTAGCGTAGATACAATTATCCAGAATTTCATTTCAGATTCAGGGGCGGATTTGCTGGTGATGGGAGCTTTTGGTCATTCCAAACTGCGTGAAAAGGCGTTTGGTGGCGTAACCGATTCAATCCTGCATGAAATGATTGTGCCGGTTTTGATGTCGGAATAAAGTATTCGGGGCTGTGGTTAAAACCACTGCCCCGGCTCCATAAGGCCCAGATTTAAAAGCTGCTGCGAGTTCCAGTCAAAACGCACTGAATTGTGCCACCAGAATGTTTCGATATCAAAAGTTGACCCGGGATTACGTTTTAGGGCTTTGGCTGTTCGGAATGAACACAAGGTTGCGGTGATACTGTGATGCCACGCGCATTCGTAAGTGTTATATTCAGCCTCGTTGAAGGTGTGGTCGTGCAATAGGTTCAAGCCAAGTTTAGCGCGGAATATTGAAATTCGGTCAATTTTGCGTTTGACGTTTGGCACGTGCTCTTCAAACCGCCAGCGCAACCCGCCGAAAAAATCAAGCTGCCGATCCAGCGGGTTATTGTCTTTGTCCGTGCGGGCCAAAGCATAATAACCGGATTTATCGATATGTGCGTCTTCCAGATTGATCGCATCGGGATTTTTATAAAGATCAGGCGCGTATAAATCGACCACATAGGTTAATACCGAACGGCGGCGCTCTTCCGCGTTAAAGGCCAATAATTCGCCAATGGTGCGGGTTTCACAGAAGGGGAAATGCAGATATTCAGCATTATAACCGTAATAGAACCAGACATCCGGCGCGGCTTCGATAATCTGATTTACTGCATCGGGCACAGAATTCTCTGGGCTAATTTGATAGGAAATGCGGTGAATTTCGTCTTCGACATCGGCGGGTATATTGATGTGCTCTGGCGAAAAAACCAGCGTTTGTCTAAAGCCAAGTTTGATCGCGTGGTGAATTGTGCTCTCCACCTCGACACTGTCTTCGACAAAAATCATCGCAACCGGCCCTTTGGCCAGAATAGATTTTCCGGTTAACAAGAATTCGGACAATGAAGCGTAACGCATGGATAGGCCTGTGTGATTTGTTCTATTTTGCCTAAATTCGGTTAAATCATCGTTCATTGCAAGCCTTGCTTCTATTGTATAGAGGTGCAACGCGAATTTAACCCAATGGTGCCCCAATGACTGACACGTTTAAAAACACAAAAAAGCTGTATATCAAGACCTATGGTTGCCAGATGAATGTTTACGACAGTGAACGCATGGCCGAAGCGTTGGGCGCGTCGGGTTATGAAACTGTGGACGTGCCGGACGGGGCGGATATGATTCTGATGAATACTTGCCATATTCGGGAAAAGGCTGCGGAAAAGATATATTCCGAATTGGGGCGCTATAAACAATTCAAACGTGCTAATCCTGACCTGAAAATCGGGGTGGCCGGATGTGTGGCGCAGGCCGAGGGCGAAGAGATCATGCGCCGCCAGCCGATGGTTGATCTGGTTGTGGGGCCGCAAACCTATCACCGTTTGCCCGAAATGATGAAACAAGTGGATGCGGGTGAAAAGGCGTTGGATACGGACTTCCCGGAAGAGGATAAATTTGATCACCTGCCAAACCGCCAGCTCCCCAAACGCGCGCCGTCGGCGTTTTTAACAGTTCAAGAAGGCTGTGATAAATTTTGTGCCTTTTGTGTGGTGCCTTATACACGTGGTGCCGAGGTTTCCCGCACGCCCGAACGTATCATTCGCGAGGCGCAGGAGCTGGTTGATCGTGGTGTGCGGGAAATCAATCTTTTGGGCCAGAACGTGAATGCCTACAACGGTGATGACTGGTCGTTGGCCAAACTGATTTGGGCGCTGAACGATATTGACGGATTGGAACGTATTCGTTTTACCACCAGCCATCCCAACGACATGACAGATGATCTGATTGAGGCCCACGGCACCTGTGCCAAATTGATGCCCTATCTACACCTTCCGGTGCAATCGGGCAGTGACAAAGTGCTAAAGGGTATGAACCGCCAGCACACCGCAGAACAATACATCCGCCTGATCGAACGTTTCCGTGAAGCGCGTTCAGATATTCTGATTTCGGGTGATTTTATCGTTGGCTTTCCGGGCGAAGAAGACGTGGATTTTAATGCCACGATGGATTTGATCCGCGAGGTCAATTACGGGCAGGCTTATTCGTTTAAATACTCGGCCCGACCCGGCACACCAGCGGCGGAACGAGCCTTTGTTTCGGCTGAGGTGGCGGATGAACGGTTGCAGCGTTTGCAAGCGTTAATAACAACACAGCAACGCGCCTTACAGGAATCGATGGTGGGTAAAGATGTGGATGTTTTGCTTGAGCGTAAGGGACGCTTGACTGGGCAAATGGTTGGTAAAAGCCAACACTTGCATGCGGTTCATATTACTGCGGATGACCTGGAAATTGGCCGGATTGTGCGTGCAAGAATCACCAATTCGGAAACCAATTCTTTGGGTGCGATTCTAGCGTCTTGATTTGAATTGAGATTTTTGTGGCTTAAAAGATAACGAATTGAGGCCCTTATTGTGCAAAATTGGCACCAATTCGGGCGGATTTACCTCAATGTTTCGCTATCATATACAATATATGGTATTAGTCACTTCACTTTATCATAAAGATTGTTACAATCGGTTTCAGTACTTGGGGGAGCACGGCAGAAGATGATTCTGTCCGCTCTAGAAATTTAAAGAGAGGACGGAAACTGTTGTGATGAAGTATTCCAAAACAATTCGTGTTGCGTTGTCCGGTGTGGCCGCTGTGATTATTTCGGCATCTAGCGCCGCCGCGCAAGAATCCTACATTCCCGGCATTTGGGTAGATCCTGATGGGTGTGAACACTGGGTAATGGATGACGGTGTTGAAGGCTATATGGATATTCATACGAACAGACAGGGTATTCCGGTTTGTCGTCGTGGCAATGTATGTGGCGTGATGAATTCAGACCAACTGTTTGCCACGAACTCTTCGAAAATTAGACCTGCCGGGCGTCAAAAACTAGTCGAGTTTTTCCAAAACGCAACTGCGCGAGCTTATACCATTGCGGGCCACACCGACAGCCGTGCCTCTGACGGGTATAATATGCGACTATCGATCAATCGCGCCAATGCCGTTGCACGCATTGCGAAAAGCGTAGGCGCAAAAGTTGTAGATGTTCGGGGATATGGTGAACGTATGCCGATAGCATCAAACGGGACGTCGGCGGGTATGCGCCAGAACCGTCGTGTTGAAATTATGTGTATTCGCTAAGGGGTGAACAAATGACACTATTAAAAGGCATTTCGATTGCTGCTTTAGCCTTAACACTGGCAGCATGTGGAGACAAACAGGACAAAACTGTTGATCGCGGATTTGATGCTAAAGATCTTAGCCAACTCCAAGCTGGCATTTGGATCGATCCAAATGGTTGTGATCATTGGATCATTGATGATGGGGTTGAAGGATATTTGTCTGCTCGTTTGGATAAATACGGCAAGCCGGTATGTTCGGGCGCAGGTGCTCCTAGCACAGCCGTCGGGCCATTCAGACGGGGGTCGGACCCGATCTAGGCCGGGCTCATTGACTGTTTGGATAAGGTCGCTTGCGTTGTGCTTGTGGCCTTTTCCTTTGGTGACATCTGAATGGATAGTGTTCTCCATCTTGTAATATTTGCTGGAATAATCGGAAAAGTTTTGGCAAGCTGGCAATATATCCGAAAACAGGAGAATTGATTGGGGATTCGAAAAATTACGCCGTATGAATTGTCTGAGGCGGTGCAGAAGCAAATTGAATTTCAAGACAATCGTTTTTTAATAGATCTTTGCGGAGAGTATGACCGTAACCTTGCCCATATCGAAAATGTGCTTTCTGTTCAGATATTACGTCAAGGAAACCAACTGACTCTGATCGGTGAAGCCGGCAGTATCGAGCGCGCGGCGATGATTTTGAACGCGGTCTATTTGCGGGTCGAAAATGGTGGGGCGGTGACCATTGCCGATATTGACGGAGAAATCCGCACCGGCAGCAATACAAGCGACATCAGCCCACGCAATGGTGCGCAGTTGGAGAAGTTCAAAGGCGGCAAGGTGGAAATCAAGACCCGCAAAAAAGTGATTTTACCACGCACCGAGGCACAAAACGCCTATGTGAAATCTTTGTTTGAAAACGAACTGGTGTTTGGTATTGGCCCAGCGGGTACCGGCAAAACATACCTTGCTGTTGCGGTCGGGGTGAACCTTTTCTTGGGCGGGCATGTGGATCGAATTATCTTAAGCCGACCTGCCGTTGAAGCTGGCGAACGTTTGGGCTTTTTGCCAGGCGATCTGAAAGACAAAGTCGATCCTTTTATGCAGCCGCTTTACGATGCACTGGGCGATTTTTTACCTGGCAAGCAAGTCGCTAAATTGATCGAGGATAAGCATATTGAAATTGCGCCGCTAGCATTTATGCGAGGGCGCACATTATCAAACGCGTTTGTTGTTTTGGACGAGGCACAGAATGCCACCACGATGCAAATGAAAATGTTCCTGACCCGTTTGGGCAAAGGCAGCCGCATGGTGATTACCGGCGATCGTAGTCAAGTGGATTTACCACGCGGCGTGACCAGTGGTTTACATGAAGCCGAACGTTTGTTGAAAGATATTGATAAGATCGAATTCAATTATTTCACTTCCAAAGACGTTGTCCGTCATCCTCTTGTTGCGAAAATAATCGAAGCGTATGAATCTGATGCAACCTAAATTTGTCGATGTTGTCATCGATGATCCACGCTGGAACAATGTGGATCTGGAAATGTTGGCCAGCCATGCCTCGGTGGCGGTGCTGGAATGTTTAGACATGCCTGTTACCGGTTACGAGATCAGCTTGCTGGGCTGTGATGATGCGCGGATTGCAGCATTAAATCAGGAATTTCGCAAAGCCGAGCGCGCAACTAATGTATTGTCGTGGCCGTCTGAGGAAAGATCAAATCCTGGAAACCGTCCGATCCCACCGAAGCTTGATACAAACGGATTTCCAACCGAATTGGGCGATATCGCCATTTCCTATGATACTTGCATGAAAGAAGCCGCGGAATTTGGTAAAGAGTTAAATCATCATGTCACACACTTACTTGTTCATGCGGTGTTACATCTTTTGGGTTATGATCACATTATTGCGCAAGATGCCGCCATAATGGAGGCGATAGAGGTGGAAATCCTTGGCAAGATGGGTATTCCAGACCCATATACTGTAGTAAGTGTGAAAAACTAATTATTCTCGGAAAGGGACGATGGGCGATACAAAAGACGGATCCTCTAACGCGGCGCAAAGCGCGCAAGACAGAGAGACAAAACAAGAGCGCGGTTTTTGGCACAGAATTGTCAGTGCGCTTAGCCCATCAGATGCGGGTGAAGAGCCGGTTTCGGAATATTCGGGTGTCGCTGCACCTGATACGGGGTTGCGCGGGATGTCGAACCTGCGCCGAATGCGTCTGGAAGACGTAGCAACTCCAAAAGCCGAGATCGTTTCGGCCCCACATGAAATTAAAAAAGAAGACCTTGTCTCGTTGTTTCGTGATAGTGGCTTAACACGAATTCCAATCTACAAAGGCACGCTGGATACGCCAATCGGGATGATCCATCTAAAAGATTTTGCCTTGAAACACGGATTTAATGGAAATAGCGGGCAGTTTAGCCTGAAGAAAATGCTACGCGAGGTTCTTTTTGCCCCGCCTTCCATGCCGATCGGTGTGTTGCTTCAGAAAATGCAGGCTGATCGCATCCACATGGCATTGGTGATTGACGAATACGGTGGCGTCGACGGGCTTGTAACAATCGAAGATCTGATCGAACAAGTAATCGGTGAAATCGAAGATGAACACGATATTGATGAAGACCAGCATTGGATCAAAGAAAGTGACACCTGTTATCTTGTTCAGGCGCGCGCGCCCTTAGACGAATTTGAAGCCGAAATCGGAATTCAATTGACGCCGGAAGATGAAGATGACGATATTGATACGGTTGGGGGTTTGGTTTTTCTGCTTGCAGGGCACGTGCCTGCGCGCGGCGAAGTAATTATTCATCCTGACGGTGTAGAAATCGAAGTTGTCGAAGCAGACCCGCGCAGATTGAAACGTTTGCGTGTGCGTCTTTCTGGCGATGCGCGTGAATAGGCTTGCGTTGGCGCTCTCTACGCTAAGCACACGAAACCGCGTGTTTTTCGGAGTTCTTTTCGGGATGTTGATAGGGCTTGGGCAAAGCCCATTTTCATTGGTGCCAATTTCCGCTGTTGGGTTGTTCCTAAGTTTTGTTTTGTTTGAAACTGCTAAAACCTCCAAACAAGCTATGTTGCTCGGTTGGGGCGTCGGTGTTGGATATTTCGGTTTGGTTTTATCCTGGATCGTCGAGCCATTCTTGATTGATGCGGCGCGCTATGCGTGGATGTCGCCATTTGCCTTGGTTGGTATGGCGGGGGGCATGGCGTTGTTTTGGGGGGCTGCATTTGGGCTGGCGCGCCATTTTGGTGGGCCTTTTGCTTTAGTTGTATTCTGGACGATTGGCGAGCTTACACGAACATATATTTTAACCGGATTTCCATGGGGCCTATTGGCCTACATTTGGCTGGATTATGGGCTGGATCAATGGGTGGCATTCATTGGGCCGCATGGCCTGACATTTTTAACATTATTATTCATATGGGTGCTTTATCGCGCGATCTATCACCCAAAGCGGCTTTTTTGGGTGCCCTTGGTTTTAGCTCTATTTGGCGGCACGGTGGTGTTTGGCTTTGCACGCGCTGATTTTTATTGGGTATCTGACAATCCAGAGGAACGTTTGGCTCAGCGCCCAATCGTGCGATTGATCCAGCCAAATGCACCGCAGAATAAAAAATGGAAACCTGAATATCTATATGACTACTTTAGCCAAAACTTGGAATTTACCGCGGCCCAATCGTCGCAAAAGCCTGATCTTATCATTTGGCCTGAAACGGCCGTGCCATTTTTGTTAAACCGCGCAGATGATGTGCTAAAATCTATATCTAACGCTGCCAATGATACGCCTGTGATATTTGGCATCCAACGGCAAGATGAACACAGATATCTCAATTCTTTAGTGCTGTTGGATAAGAACGGCAAAGTTGTTGATATCTATGACAAAAGCCACCTCGTGCCTTTTGGCGAATATGCCCCCGGAGGTAAAATTGCCTCCACTTTGGGATTTAAAGGCCTCGCTGCCAATGATGGATATGCCTTTGGGCAAGGCGATGGTTTGCGTGTTTTAACCCTTGAAAAATTCGGTCAGTTTTTACCGCTGATCTGTTACGAGGCGATCTTTCCGCAAGATATCGCAGCGGCAGATGCAAACCCAGATTGGCTACTGCATATTACCAATGACGCATGGTTTGGTTCGTTTTCAGGCCCTTATCAACATTTAGCGCAAGCGCGTTTCCGTGCGATTGAACAAGGTGTGCCTTTGATCCGCGCAGCCAATACAGGCGTTTCAGCGGTAATAGATGCGCGTGGAAACATTGTGGCATCGCTTGATTTGGGTGTC
>CAMZKY010000082.1 GCA_947311455.1 uncultured Marinosulfonomonas sp.
CATCCGTGCTCCAGATCATCCGCCCCGCTATAGCAAGCCTGGCCCCGGCCGCTGCCAGCCATTTCATCCCCTCGATGGTTTTTTCAAAAGCACCTTCGCCGCGCATTTCATCATGATGTTGGCGCGTGTGATGATCTAGGGAAACCCGAAAGGTGATTTTGTCGCCAAATTCGGCGATCAATTCAAGAATGCCGGCGCGCACGGATTTGCGCATCATCGGTTTCATCGCGTTGGTCAGAATCAATACCTCATAGCCTTGCTCAAGCACGGTGCGGGTCATGGCGTTCATTTGCGGGTTCATGTAGGGTTCGCCACCGGTAAATCCGATTTCTGTAACAGGCCAGTTGCGGGTTTTGATCTGATCCAGGTAGGATTGAATGTCGTCCGTTGTTAAATAAACCAGCCGATCATTTGAGGGTGACGATTCGATATAACAGTTCACACAGGTGATGTTACACAAGGTGCCCGTATTAAACCAAAGGGTTTGCACATTGGTTAGCCCAACAAAGGCACGATTTTCGCCTTTGGCTGTGGTAAGTTTATCTTGAAATTTGCCAAGATTGGCAGGGGCCTGATCTTTCATAGAAAACCTATTCTTTGCGTTCAAACGTTTGGTAACGCGAAAAAATAAACTGTGAAAGGGGTCTAATTATGTTTGACGTAGTTGTGATGACCAACCTCTGTGATAGACAAGCGATATAAGGTTACATATAGAAGCGATCATAGCTACGTTAGCGCTAACATTATGAGGTTGAGTTATGGCATCACGCGTTATTCCGGTTGAAACATTTGATCTGGTTATTTTCGGCGGCACCGGCGATTTGGCGCAGCGTAAAATTCTGCCGGGGCTTTATCGGCGGTTTTGTGCGGGGCAAATGCCACGGGATGCACGGATCATTGGCGCGTCCCGTTCGCAATTTGATGATGCCGGCTATCAAGAATTTGTGCGCGAAGCCGTGCTTAAATACGTTAACAAAAATAAGATTGATACCGATAACCTAGACGCGTTTATCAATCAGCTTAGGTATATAGCCATCGACGCGCGCGGCGAAAATGGCTGGAAAGATCTGGCTAAATTGGTGCGCAGCGATGCAATCACCGCCTATTATTTTTCCGTTGGACCAGGATTGTTTGGTGATATTGCCGAACGCCTGCATAAATATAAAATCGCAGACGAAGACGCGCGTATCGTTGTGGAAAAACCGTTTGGTCGTGATCTTGAAACGGCGCAGGCCTTGAATGCGGTGCTGGCAAAGAATTTCAACGAGGAACAAATCTACCGCATTGATCATTATCTGGGCAAAGAAACCGTGCAAAATCTTATGGCGGTCCGGTTTGGCAATATCCTGTTCGAACCATTGTGGAATGCGCAATATGTTGATCATATCCAGATCACTGTGGCTGAAACCGTTGGGGTTGGCGGGCGCGGGGGATATTACGATAAATCCGGCGCGATGCGCGATATGATCCAAAACCATTTGATGCAGTTGCTGTGTCTGATCGCCATGGAACCGCCCTCGCATTTTGATCCAAATGCGGTGCGGGATGAAAAATTGAAAGTCATTCGTGCGCTTGATCCGATACAACCCGAAAATATTGTGCGTGGTCAATACAGCGCCGACGGGGACGAGAAATCCTATATCGAGGATTCGGAAAATCCTGATACAATCACCGAAAGCTTTGTTGCGCTTAAAGCGCAGATTTCCAATTGGCGCTGGTCGGGCACGCCGTTTTACCTGCGCACGGGTAAACGCTTGCGGGCACGCATGTCGGAAATTGTTGTGGTGTTCAAAGACCCGCCGCATTCCATTTTTGATGTGCAGGAAAATCGCCGTCCCAATGAACTGGTGATCCGTTTGCAGCCGGATGAGGGCATCGTGATGCGCGTTACAATCAAAGAGCCGGGTCCGGGCGGCATGCGTTTAATGGATGTGCCCCTGGATATGAGCTTTGCAGAAACCTTGGGGGAAGACAGCGCAGATATTCCCGATGCATACGAGCGCCTGATCATGGATGTGATCCGCGGCAATCAAACCCTGTTTATGCGCGGCGACGAAGTGGAAGCGGCATGGAGATGGACAGATCCTATTATCGAAGCATGGCAAGAAAAAGGATCACGCCCTGCCCAATATGACACTGGCGGATCAGGCCCCGAAGACGCGCTGATGCTGCTGCACCGTGAAGGGCGCCGTTGGCGGGAAATCAAAGCATGAACTTGCAAAAATACGCCAGCATTGCAGAAATGGTAGATACCGTAACGGCGCTAATCACCGCTCAGTTACGCGCCGCCTTAGACAAAAAATCACGTGTCACATTTTCGGTACCCGGTGGCAGCACACCGGGGCCGGTATTTGATAGCCTTAGCCAACAGGATATCGATTGGGCGCGGGTTGATGTTGTTTTAAACGATGAACGCTGGGTGCCCGAAACCTCGGATCGCTCCAACACACGGCTGTTGAAAGAGCGCTTGTTGGTGAATAACGCCGCATCCGCAACGCTTTTGCCGCTATATGCCGATGCCGAAACACCCGAAGAAAAACTGCCCGAATTGGCCGTTGCAATCAAAGCGGCCTTGCCGATTGATGTGTTACTTTTGGGCATGGGCGATGATATGCACACCGCGTCATTGTTTCCAGATGCGGATAAATTGAAAGAGGCTTTCGCGCCTGATGCACCAATACTGTTGCCGATGCGCGCCATGGTTGTAAATGAAGCACGTATCACATTGACAGCGCCGGTATTAAAGGATGCAATGGCCACACATATTTTGATCAAAGGGCAAGAAAAGCTGGACGTTATTCTGAGGGCGGCCCAAATCTCTGACCCTTTGCAAGCGCCGATTTCGGCTTTTCTAAAAGGTGCCATTGTGCATTGGGCTAAGTAATGACGATTTGGAACAATTTAAACGATGCTGCGGAAAACATAAAAGATCGCAAAATCATCTCTTTGTTTGACGCCCCGCAGCGCGCGCAGAATTTTTCGGCGCGGTTTGATGATATGGTCTTTGATTACTCAAAAACCAACATTGATGAGGATGTGCTCGCGCAGCTTCTTAAGCTTGCCACGACGGCAAAAGTTTGTCGGCACCGCGATGCAATGTTTAGCGGTGAAAAGATCAACCAAACCGAAGGACGCGCGGTGTTACACACGGCATTGCGCAACATAGGTGGTGATCCGGTGATGTTTGGTGGCACAGATGTGATGCCAAAGATCAACGAAACCCTAAACCGGATGGAAGATTTCGCAGCCGGCGTGCGCGCGGGGCGTATGCGCGGGCAGGGGGGTAAAATTACCGATGTGGTAAACATCGGGATTGGCGGCTCTGATTTGGGGCCTGCTATGGCCTGTTTGGCATTGGCCCCCTATCACACCGGCCCCAAAACGCATTTTGTTTCCAATGTTGACGGGGCGCATATCAATGATGTGCTGAAACCGTTGAACCCGGAAACAACGTTGGTGATTGTGGCGTCAAAAACATTCACCACCATCGAAACCATGACAAACGCGCGCGCGGCCTTTAATTGGATGACGGGCGTGGTGAAAAATCCGGCAAACCAGTTCGCGGCGCTTTCATCGGCCGAAGATAAAACCACCGAATTCGGGATCGCACAGGAGCGGGTTTTCGGGTTTGAAGATTGGGTTGGCGGACGATATTCCCTTTGGGGGCCAATCGGGATGAGCTTGATGATCGCTATCGGGCCGGAAGAATTTCGGGATTTTTTGCGTGGCGGTGCGCAAATGGATGCCCATTTTAAAACCGCAGAACTGCGTCAAAACCTTCCGGTTCTGCTGGCGCTTGTCGGGATTTGGCATCACCAGGTTTGCGGCTACCCCACACGCGCCATTTTACCATATGATCAACGGCTTTCGCGATTGCCTGCGTATTTTCAACAGCTTGAAATGGAAAGCAACGGCAAAGGCGTTTCGATGGATGGCAATGAGCTGAAATATGCATCCGGCCCGATTGTATGGGGCGAGCCCGGCACAAACGGCCAGCACGCGTTTTACCAGCTTATTCACCAAGGCACCGATGTTGTGCCTTGTGAATTTATGGTGGCCGCGCAAGGCCACGAAACTGCGCTGAAACACCAACATACCCTATTGTTGGCCAACTGTTTGGCCCAATCCGAATCTTTGATGCTTGGACGTGATTTCGATACGGCCATGAGCTTGATGGCAGTCAAAAAATTCACCGGAAAAGAGCAGATAAGACAAGCCAGCCACCGTGTTTTCAAAGGCAACAGGCCGTCTACAACGCTGATATATCCTAAGCTTACCCCCTCCATGTTGGGGCGCATTATTGCCCTTTATGAACATCGTGTATTTGTGGAAGGGGTGATTTTGGGGATCAATTCGTTTGATCAATGGGGTGTTGAACTGGGCAAAGAACTGGCCACCGCCCTGGAACCAATCGTTTCGGGTAAAGCCAGCGCCGAGGGCAAAGATGGCTCTACAAAAATGCTGGTTGAATTCATCCAGAGCATCGAATGAGCGGCGTTACGATTGCCTTTTACAAAGGCCGCGCCAATAAGTTCTGGTATAGAATTCAGGACGCAGCCGTTCGTCTTGCCACCAATAGTATCTATTCCCATGTTGAATTGATCGAGGGGCGTGCGCATCTTGATCAATCCTATCTGTGCCTCACCGCATCAGGGCGTGATGGTGGTGTGCGGGCCAAAAATATCTATTTACGCCCCGATTCATGGGATCTTAAATTTGTGCCCTGTGATGCCACCTATGCGACGCGGTTTATCACTGACAGGATCGGGTTGAAATACGATTACAAAGCCATCCTTTTAACCCAGCTGATCAATCTCGGGGTGGAAGACCCGACAAAATGGTTTTGCTCGGAAATTATCGCGGCGGCGCTGCGTTTGGATCAAAGCGATCCAACCCACAAATTCCATTGGTATTCACCCAAACGTCTTGCTGCGGCTATTTAGGATATTTGGAGCGGGTGAAGGGAATCGAACCCTCGTATTCAGCTTGGGAAGCTGCTGCTCTACCATTGAGCTACACCCGCAGTCGGTGTCTGTTATGCGGTTTTTTACGGGTTTGCAAGTGGGGTTTATGGTGCGTCAATGTCAATCAAATCCAAAACATCTAACATCTGATGAATCACGGCTGCGCCAGCGGTTTTCATTTTGTCAGAGCCATTAACCGGATCACCGCAGCCCCCCAAATCCGCGCGCCCGCTGTGGTGCCAGCGATCACGCCGGTTACAGAATTCTCAATAATAAACGCGCCGTTGTCTTGGCGTTAGCGTGGTGTATACTGCCTACAGATCAACCTCCTGAAGTCAGATCTTGCCCGTTGCCAGGTCGACCTGAAAGTCGACACGTCAATGCAATGATACTAAGTCAATCGTAACATGGATCAGGCCCTCAAGCCGCAGTAACATAATCACAGTTATATTAAATTCCTTAATTCAGCATTTCAATTAGCCCAGCCCAATCATTCGAAGACCAAACCTGAATTCCATTTTGCAACAACAG
>CAMZKY010000083.1 GCA_947311455.1 uncultured Marinosulfonomonas sp.
ACCATTCATAGATTGGGGCGTTTTCGTCAAACAGGGCCTTGCTGGGTGGTTTATACCAGCTGATGCTTTCGGCTGCCTTCATCCAAAAGGCTTCGGGGTCTGATTGCCAGCTTTGGTAAACGTCTGCGTAGGTCATGTGTGATCCTCCCTTGGGTTGGGGGGAGTTTATCGTTTGGATTGCCATGTGCAAAGCCGGAAATGGTATATTTGCAAAGCTTTGACCAGATGCTGTGCGCGAAATGCAAATTTGCGAATTTTGGGGGTGAGTTGGGGGGCAGAATATAACCACGATTCCGGAATAGTGGATTCGTTATTCTGCTATAACATAGCCGAAGAAGACTAACCGAAAAGGACGGTGATTTTGATGGCACGAATGGCCGAATTGCGCGTGTGGGGTTTAAGTGGCGGAAGGTTTCCACGATTCCAGGATTCCGGAATCCTGGAATCGTTATCAAGCGATAATTAGATTGTCTAAATCGATAAAAATCAATTGGTTACGATTAAATTAAGGGCCGCACCCGTTATCCGTATTGTGCAACTGGCGTACCTGCCAATGCCGTCATGTTCAGCAACCCGCGCGACGTAATCGACGGGGTTACAATATGCGCCCGATTGCCCATGCCCATCAGCGTCGGCCCAACTTCAAGCCCCATGCCCTTGACCTTAAGAATATTGCGCACACCCGATGCCGCGTCGGTATTGGCAAAGACCAGCACATTTGCGGCGCCCTCAAATCGCGCGCCGGGCAGGATGCGGGCGCGCAAGGCCGGGTCAAGCGCGGCATCAGTGTGCATCTCGCCCTCATAGGCAAAATCGCGCGGTTCGGAATCCAGAATTTCGAGGGCACCGCGCATCCGCTTGCCGGTATCGCAGTTCAGATTGCCGAATTGGGAATAGGAACACAGGGCAATTTTTGGCGCGATCCCGAAGCGACGCACATGGCGCGCCGCAGCAATGACGGTTTCAGAAATTTGTAATGGCGTTGGTTCGGGGTTCACATGGGTATCGGCGATAAACAGCGGCCCATCCCCCAAAATCATCAGCGAAAGCGCCCCGACGGGATGCAAATCATCGGTGCCCAGGATTTGATTTATATAGTTCAGATGCCACAAATATTGCCCGAATGTGCCGCAGATCAGGCTATCGGCATCTCCGCGATGCACCATGATCGCGCCGATGGCGGTCGTGTTGGTGCGCATGATAGTTTTGGCCAAATCGGGGGTTACACCTCTGCGTGCCATGAGCGTGTGATAGCTTTGCCAATATGTGTGATAGCGCGGATCATTTTCAGGATTTACCAATTCGAACTCCTTGCCCGCCTTGATGTTTAGCCCCGCTTTTTCAATGCGCGCGGCAACAACATCGGGGCGGCCAATCAGGATTGGTTTATCAATGGTTTCATCCAGCATAGAACAGGCGGTGCGCAAGACGCGCTCGTCTTCGCCCTCGGCGAAAACGATGCGCCGTTCGGCGGCGCGGGCGGCCTCGAACACGGGGCGCATAATCAGCGCGGATTTAATCACCGATTGATCCAGTTTTTGCCTATATGCATCAATATCTGCGATCGGTTTGGTGGCCACGCCGCTTGCCATAGCGGCACGCACAACGGCGGTGGCAACCACCCCCATTAGGCGCGGGTCAAACGGTTTGGGGATCAGATATTCAGGGCCAAAAGACATCTGTTCGCCGCGATAGGCTTCGGCGGCTTCGGCTGATGTGGTGGTGCGCGCCAAGGCGGCGATACCCTCGATGCAGGCCAGTTGCATGGCATCGTTGATTTCGGTGGCCCCAACATCCAGCGCCCCGCGAAAGATAAACGGGAAACACAGCACGTTGTTCACCTGATTGGGAAAATCCGAGCGCCCCGTGGCCATAATGGCATCGGGTGCTACCTGTTTCACCAGATCCGGCATAATTTCGGGGTTCGGGTTGGCCAGCGCGAAAATAATGGGTTTATCTGCCATTTTGGCGACCATTTCTGGTTTTAACACATTCGGGCCGGACAGGCCAAGAAACAGATCGGCATTCTCGATCACTTGATCCAAAGTGCGCAGATCGCTGTCTTGGGCGTATTCGGCTTTTTGCGGGGTCATTTCGGAAATGCGGCCTTTGTAAACCAGCCCGTCAATATCGCAGAGCCAGACATTTTCGCGCCTGACCCCCAGTTTCAGCAGCATATTCAAACAGGCAATCCCTGCCGCACCACCGCCGGTGGATACCACTTTGATGTCTTCGAATTTCTTACCACTGACATGCAGCGCGTTTGTGGCCGCTGCACCAACAACAATGGCCGTGCCGTGCTGATCGTCGTGAAACACCGGAATATTCATCCTCTCACGGCAGATCTTTTCGACAATAAAACAATCCGGTGCTTTGATGTCTTCCAGATTGATTGCGCCAAAGGTGGGGCCAAGGGCGCAAACGATTTCAGCCAGCTTTACAGGGTCTTTTTCATCCAGTTCGATGTCAAAACAATCAATATTGGCGAATTTCTTGAACAAAACCGCCTTACCCTCCATCACCGGTTTCGAGGCCAGCGCCCCGATATTGCCAAGGCCCAAAACAGCCGATCCGTTGGTTACAACCCCCACCAGATTACCGCGTGCGGTGTAGCGATCGCTGTCGCGTGGCGTGTTTTTGATTTCCAGGCAGGCTTCGGCCACCCCGGGCGAATAGGCCAGTGACAGATCATATCCGTTGGCCATGGGTTTGGTCGGATTGATCTCTAGCTTACCGGGTTTGGGGAATTCGTGATAATCTAGCGCGGCTTGTTTTTGGCGGATTTTTTGATCGTCGTTCACGTGAATTTCCCTGTTTAGAAAATATAGTTTAATGGTGAACTATATTCATTTTCGCCGGAATGTCCAATGCTGATTTTGGGTTGGCGTGGCTTGCAAATTCGGCTTAAGACTCGCACAGTGCATAAATTCGGTGAGAGGCTTAAAATGACCAAAAAACCCACAACAAGGCCAAGCAATACCGGCAGGCCTCGGATGATTTGGAAATTCTTGAGGTGTCATTGCCCGGCGTGTTTGAAACCACCGTTGAATAAAGGCTTGCAATTCTTTGTGTTCGGTATAAATTTGACCGCTTAGTAAAAACGAAGGCTCAACCATGTCCCTATTAAAAGCAGCAACAGATGTTCGTAAAAACGCCTATGCGCCCTATTCAAATTTCAAAGTCGGGGCCGCAATCCGCACAGTGTCTGGCACGGTTTATTCCGGCTGTAACGTGGAAAATGTGGCCTATCCAGAAGGCACCTGTGCCGAAGCCGGGGCGATTGCGGCAATGATTGCGGCGGGGGAAACCGAAATAGCCGAGGCCTTGGTGATTGCCGACAGCCCGATGCCCGTAAGCCCCTGTGGGGGGTGCCGCCAGAAACTGGCCGAATTTTCCAAGGGCGATGTGAAAATCACCATGACAACCATTGCCGGAAACACCCGGGAAATCACTATGGCCGACTTGTTGCCGGGGGCCTTTACGCAGGCCCATATGGACGGAGAGTAATCATGGATGCACGTACGGTTTTGGTGAAGGTTCGTGAAAA
>CAMZKY010000084.1 GCA_947311455.1 uncultured Marinosulfonomonas sp.
GCTTTATCCTTGGCGGCGCGATTGCGCATCAGCTCACTGTGGGCTTTGTGCCAATCCGCAAAAAGGGCAAATTGCCGGGTGCGGTACTGTCCGAGGCATACACCTTGGAATACGGCGAAGCGGTGATGGAAATTCACGACGACGCGATTAAACCCGGCGAAAAAATTCTGGTGGTCGATGATCTTCTCGCCACCGGCGGCACTGCCGCCGCAGGCATCAAACTAATTGAGCGCCTTGGTGGCGACATCATCTCGACTGCCTTCATCATCGACCTGCCAGAACTTGGCGGGCGCAAGGTGTTGGAAGATATGGGAATGGACGTCACCGTGCTGTGCGCGTTTGAAGGCGAGTAACGCTTTGGTAATCAGAATCACTGTATCAAGCGGTGTCTGTTAGGGAGCAGACGCTACTTGCAATGTAAGAAGAACGCCCCATCGCCCCCCGATGGGGCGTTTGCTTTTCTACTATTGGCCGTTCTTTGCCCCCTTACGGGCGCGATGACTGGTTGGAAAAATAAATAATTACGTATTCCCCAACACCGCCCCCGGATTCATTATTCCAACCGGATCAAGCGCCGTTTTGATTGCGCGCATCGCCGCCAACCGTGCAGGATCACTGTATTTTTCCAAATCCGCAACCTTCATTCGCCCCACCCCGTGTTCCGCACTGAAGGATCCATCCATTTCCGCAACAAGCGAATGAACAATATCCGAAATCTCACCGCGCAGATCATCGTAATTATCGCGGGTTTTCCCAAGTGCCGGAAACGCATTATAGTGCAAATTTCCATCCCCAAGATGGCCAAAACAATTGATCCGCATATCCCCCAGCTTCGCCAAAACCCCATTCGCTTTGGTAATAAACGCGGGCACCATGCTTAATGGCAGGGAAATATCATGCGATGCGATAGAGCCGACATGTTTGTTCGCCTCGGGTATGGTTTCGCGCACGGCCCAGAAATCGGCGCGCTGTGCCTCGGATTGGGCGATTACCCCGTCTGTCACCAAACCGCGCTTAAAAGCATCGGCAAAAATTTCCTCCAGCATCTGATCCGGTTTCTGGCCCCGCGCACCCCCTAGATCAATCAGCACCATCCAATCGGGCGCATCCGGAAACGGCAAGCGCAGCTGCGGCATGGTCTGGGTCAGAAATTCCAATCCGACGCCCGAGATCAATTCAAATGCCGATAGCACCGGCCCCGCGTGATCTTGGGCCACCCCCAGCAACGCCAAAGCCGCCGCAGGATCAGGCACCACCATCAAGGCTGCCCCCGTTGCGGCATGTTGGGGATACAGGCGCAGTGACCCCGCGGTAATGACCCCAAGCGTGCCTTCGGACCCGATCAACAAATCGCGCAAATCGTAACCGGTGTTATCCTTACGCAACCGCTTTAGCCCGTGATAAATTTCACCATTGGGCAACACCGCCTCAAGCCCCAGACATAAATCGCGCGCATTCCCATAGCGCAGCACATTCACCCCGCCCGCGTTTGTGGCCAGATTGCCACCGATCCGGCACGATCCTTGCGCCGCCAATGTCAGTGGAAACAGACGATCGGCGTCAGCTGCGGCGGCTTGAATATCTTGCAAAATCGCGCCCGCCTCGACAATCATCACATTTTCATCGGCCCAAACCTCACGCACGCGGTTCATCCGCTCAAGCGACAGGATCACCGGTGCGGGGCCATCCGGCATCACCTGCCCACCCACCAATCCGGTGCCACCGCCATAAGGCACAATGCCAACCCGCGCCTTGGCACAGGTTCGAACAATTTCTGCAACCTCTTCAACACTACGCGGTAAGGCAAGGCATCCGCCCAGCCCGTTATATCGGCCGCGCGGTTCTTCCAAATAGGAGGGTTTTACATCGGCAAGCACACCTCCGGGTAGGCGTGACTTAAGTTTCTGTATGAAATTGGCATCTGCACTGTTCAGCATCGGCTTTCGTCCTTTTACACTCACCCTTAATGTTTCGCTAACAGCACAATACAGGTATTAACCCACATCGGTTTTGCCGCGCCGATCACCCCGCAAATTAGCGTATAGCACATGTGTGCGCCAGCGTCCGTTGATCTGCAAATAGCTTTGCGCCACACCCTCATATTTGAAACCGGATTTTTCCAGCACCCCGCGTGATGGGGCGTTTTTTTCAAGGCAGGCCGCTTCGATCCGGCTTAAATCAAGCACCGCAAAGGCGTAATGCGCCAAGCCTTCGATGGCTTCGCGCATAAAGCCGTGGCGTGCATAAGGTTCGCCAATCCAATAGCCCATTGTGCCCGCCTGTGCAGGGCCACGGCGGATATTATCCAGCGTGATCGCACCCACAATCACCCCGTCTTCGCGCCGCTCCATAAACATCGGCAAAGCCGTCTCGGCAGTGACCGAGCGCTGCGCCCAGTAAACCCGATTGGAAAACGCTTTTCGGGTCAGATGATCGGGCGACCATGTCGGCTCCCATGGCGTCAGAAAATCACGGCTTTCGCGGCGTAAATTGGCCCATTGTCTATGGTCGGACATCACAGGCGGGCGCAGAATCATCCGGTCGGTTTCGATCCGAACCTTTTTGCGCCGCTTGAATAGCATTACCGCACCAAGCGCGTTTGCAGGCTGGCCAGATCGGGCGCATCCCCCACA
>CAMZKY010000085.1 GCA_947311455.1 uncultured Marinosulfonomonas sp.
AGGCGGCTTCTCCTTCCAACAGGAGATCCGACAGCGAGATGCTCGCGGATTTGGGTTTCGGGCGGGCGACAGCGATATAGGCAAAGCAATTCGGCCCCACGCGCTCCTGCACCAGATGCACAAGGCCCTGTTCGGCCACGTGAAAAGTGCGGTCCGCCAATTTGTGCAACGCATCACGCGCTTTGTCGTCAAGGCTGGAGAACACCGGGAAAGTATCAAGCACCAGAAAGCCGCGATGGTATTCCAACCGGTCACTGGGCAGCGCCTGTGCCACCCAGGCACAGAACTCGATTTCTGTAACGGGGCCATCGGGTTGGATGGCGGGTATCGGGGCGTGTTTCATGAATTTCTCTCCTTCTTTGGCCACTCCGTGGACTGATCTCGAACCGTCCCGGTGGCTTTTTTATGGGGATGTGAATTGGGGGCGCGTCGTGCGGACCGACGCGCAGAACCGAAACAGGGAGGTGTCTCGTTTTCGGGGATAGCGATGATCCCGAGCATTTCAAAAACACCGGTATCAGCCGAAGCCCCGTGCGCCAGAAGCTCCTGATAAAGCTGCGACAATGCCTGAAACTTTTGACCGTCGGCTTTGAGCGTCTGCTGGATTTCCACAATGGCTTTGCGTAAATCCCCGGCCGTGGCACCGCCAGGCAAGAACAGCGGCAAGGATACCGGCCGCTCCGGGCCAATCATCTGGAAATCCAGTGAGAGCGGTAATGCTGCAACCACGCCCCGAGGCAAAAGGTTTTCGGGAATAATGGCTTTCGGGTCTGACGGCGCATGGTCGCCGTCCTCAATACTGCCGCCAGATTCTTCCCCGTTTTCACGCGTATAAAGGGCGAGCAATGGCGTGCCGTCGGCATGCATGCCCGCATCCTCAACGTGGTAATCGCGGTTTGCCTCGAAGATCCCGGGTAGTTCCCAGCGACGGAACAGGCCCGGCATGCGTTTCAGGTCTTCGGACGGGGTGTTGGCAGGGTTGGTCATTATTGATGGCTTTCCTTTGGCTTGGGGTTCAGCGGTGGCGTCTAATATTGAAAAGCCACTCCGGGCGGTGGATCGGGACATCGGTCAGGCATTTTTCTGCATTGCGTCCCGCAGCCGCCTGGTTGCACGCTGGTAACGTTTGCGGCTGGCTGCTTCAGACAGGCCCAGTTCGACCGCGATCTCGATCTGGGAAAATCCGTCAACGGCCACCCGAAGAACGAGCCTTGCGTCCACGCCGATAATGCTCGCGACCTCAGCCTCCAGACGTTCAGGACTGGTAGTGGGCTCCCGCACAAAAACGCCGATTGAGACCTCGTCCGGATCGATATCGGCATGCTGCCTCTGACGGCTGACCTCCCGTTGATGCGCCCGCATGATATCTCGTTCGATATTGCGTAGGATGGTCGCCGCGACCCTGTTGACTCGGCTGAGGTCCAAGCAGCGGATGGCTTCGGTTGCGCGGCCGAGAATTTCTGAGGGCAACTCGTCCGCGTAGCCCAAACGCCGTCTTTTCGAGCGCCGCATAATGGCGTCGAGACCGGGCCAGAGCGCCAGTAGCATCATTGTCAGGGCGCAATCTGCACTCTTGTTTCTGGATTGTGCCGCCATGATCAGGGATGTGAGAATGCGGTTCTTCGCTTCATGGTCGCGCGAGCCGTGGTGAAGGGTATCAAGCACGGCTGCCGGGTCGTGAAAATGTTCGAGATGTTCATGATCCTGACGGAACGCATCGAATGCGCGCTGAAAACCGAGGGGAGTTGATGATTGCATGAGGTGTTCATGGATTTCGTGCCAGCTGAAGGGCATCGGACGCCTGCCTTGCGGCCGGGCGTCGAGCGCCTCCAGTAGGGCCAGGTCAGGGCGTCGTGCGCCTCTTCAGTTTCGGGAATTTGGAGTTAGCGCCCGGCGGGGGCGCTTGCCTGGTTCAACGTTCCGCAACCACGGCAGGTGGCCGTGACCGGAAAGCTGACGAAATATTCGTGCCCGCGCGCAAAACGCAGGTGCATGCGGCCGTCACGGCAAACGTCAAGCAGCTTGTCACAGCGCGTGCAGCGCCAGTCAGTTGAATGATGGGCGGTTTTACGGGTCGAGCGCGCTGATTGGCGCTGGAAATTGGGAGTCGGCATTGAAATGCTCCTCTGTTGAGTGAGCCTTTCCAATAATCAGTAGAATGTTAGACCGTCCCCCGCGAAAGTTTAGACCAGCGTCTAAACTCGATTCGAGGTGGGGCGACTAAACGGCAAGCAGCCAAAATCCGTGCTTGGCACCTTTGATGATGTATACGCCCTTGATCCCGTCCCATGTGGCTTTTCGGAAAGCATGCTGCGGGCTTCTCGATTGCGTGCCCTCGACGAGGGTCCCAGCTTTTACATCGGGGACCCCGTCCAGATGGGCTTTGACAAGCCGTTCAAATATCGTGATTTGATTTGCTCCCAACAGGTGAAGTGGAGGTTTTCCAGGTACAAAAACGGTGCCGTTTTGCGATCCTGCACGGTGAATCGCAACCGTGCTGCCGCCCATTGCAAGGTTACGCCCAGAGTTCAAGGTTTGAACCACGGCATCGCGTGACAGCTCCTGTTCCTCACCCACTTTCTCAAGATGGGAAAGGATCGGGACCACAACATTTGGCCCGAGGCAGGTGAGGGTTGCAGGACTGGATGACAAAACAATGCCGATACCGGAGGTGTTGCGGGCCCTCAGGAGCTGATCCAGCTTGTTGATGACCACAGGATCGCCAAGCCGCCGCGCAAAATAAACCGGAGTACTGGCACCGTCGACACCCATGTCCCCCAACAGAATCAGGTCCTCATCGATAA
>CAMZKY010000086.1 GCA_947311455.1 uncultured Marinosulfonomonas sp.
AATCACCATCCTCCACGGTTTCCCAAATGCCTGTTTCAGGGTCAGCATGATAGGGCCAAGCATCACCAATCTGATCACGGGTTTCACCTATACGGTGCAAAAGATCGTTCAAAAGGGTGCTGTGTTTCATGGTGTTTCATGGTGTTCCACTTTGAACAAAAGGGGCCTGTAAAAAAGGCCGGACGCAAAACATCCGGTCTTTTTGTTCTTTTGCGGCGATTTAGTTTCCGGAATATTTCGCAACCAAGGATTGTGCATCGGCAACCATCGCCGCACCATCAAGGCCTTTGGAGGTGACTTCGACAATCCAGTCAGCAGTCAGCTTATCGCCAATGGCGCGCAATTCGGCCACCACTGAATCGTCAAGCGTTACAATGGTGTTGCCGCGTTTACGCACAACCGCTTCGCCCAGATCATCGCCTTCGTCCATGGCACGGCCAGCCCAGCCGGAGGTTTCAACGCCGGAGTTCGCATCGATCACCGCTTTCAGATCATCGGGCAACGCATTATAGCTGTCTTTGTTCATCGCCCAGATGAAATAAGTGTTATAAAGCGCGCGATCACCACCAATTTGGGTGTGGCTATCGGCCAGTTCATGCACTTTCAACGGGGGCACAATTTCCCAAGGGATCACGCCGCCATCAACAATACCTTTTGACAAAGCTTCGGGAAACGCCGGAACCGGCATACCAACGGGTGTTGCGCCAACGGCTTCTAGCAATTTATTCGCCTGACGTGACGGGCCGCGCAGTTTCAAACCGTTAAAATCGGCAATGGATGTAATCGCATCACCTTTTTTGTGGATAACGCCCGGACCGTGCACGTGTACGGCAAGCAGGTGAACATCGGAAAAACGCTCGCCCATATATTTGGCTGTATAATCCCACGCCGCTTTAGAGGACGCTTCTGCCGACATGGATGTCATAAACGGCAGCTCAAATGCCTCTGCTTCCGGGAAACGGCCAGGTGTATAGGCCGGAATGGCCCACCCGCCATCAATCACGCCGTCACGAATTTGGTCATACAATGCAGGTGGTTTACCGCCCAGCTGCATACCTGGATAAAGCTCGATTTTAATCCGTCCACCGGAATCTTTTTCAATTTTATCGGCCCATGGCTGCATAAACAGGCGCGGAACCGAACCTTTTGGCGAAATAAAGTGTTGAAAGCGCAGTGTTACCTCTGCGGAAAAGCTGGCTGTTGTTGTCACTCCAAGGCTAAGCGCCCCTGCAACCGCGGCAGCCAATGTTGATCTACGTGTTAATTTCATCGTGTTTCCTCCCTTTACGATTCGACTTGCACCATAGGCGCAGGTTTTCCTGATCGTTGCAACTGCAATGATCTAGATCAATTGAAATTGTGATTATACCCTAAAATCTGTGAGCAAATGTGCAAGTCTTTTGCAAAATGTTCTACAAACGACTGGTTCCAAACGTATCACATGTGCCAATTTCAGGGTTTTCATAGCCGCGTTTAAACCATTTTTGCCGTTGAGCCGACGTACCGTGGGTAAAGGTGTGTGGCATAGGGCGCTGGCCGGCATTTCGTTGCAACGTGTCATCGCCGATCTGTTTGGCAGCATTGATTGCCTCGGCAATATCGCCGCGCTCTATCGAATTAAACCGTGCCTTGGCATAGCGCGCCCAAACCCCTGACAGACAATCGGCTTGCAGCTCAATGCGCACCGAAATCGCATTGCTTTCAGCTTTGCTAACCCGACGACGAATTTCATTGGCCTTTGATAAAATCCCCAGTTCGTCCTGAACATGATGCGCCACCTCATGGGCCACAACATAGGCCGAGGCAAAATCGCCCCCTGCCCCCAAACGGCGGCTAAGAGTGGCGAAAAAATCGGTATCCAGATAAATTTTCTTGTCGCCCGGGCAATAAAATGGCCCTGTTGCGCCATTTGCCCCGCCGCAGGCCGATTGGGTCGCGCCCTTGAACAACACCAGAACCGACGGAGTATAGCGTTTGCCAGCCTTTTTGAATATCTCGTCCCAGACCTCTTCGGTATCTGCCAAAGTAACCGACACAAATTCGCCCGCACGCTGATCCGCCTGCGTTATCTGCCCTCCGCCTGATTGGGTCGAGGCGGTCAGGTTTCCATTGCCAATCAAACCCGAGACATCCACATTAAAGAACGCGCCAATCAGCAACACCGCAATCAATCCCAGCCCGCCAACACCGGCTTTGCCCGCACTCATCCGGCGGCGATCTTCAATATTCCGGCTTCCCCGACGACCTTGCCATTTCATAACGCGCACTCCTAATTATTTTTGTCAGAATACCAAAGCCCACCCGCTTCACAAGGGCAGACTCACTTGACCTTGGCGTCGCTCTGTGATGCATGGACTAAAAAAGAGCGGATACATGATGATTAAGCGATTTTACAACTGGACAATATCCTTGGCTGAAAGCCCCTATGCTTTGTGGGCACTTGCGGTTGTGGCCTTTGTTGAAAGCTCGGTTTTTCCGATTCCCCCCGATGTGATTATGATCCCGATGATTATTGCTCGCCCGTCCAAAGCGTTTTTAATCGCAACCGTCGCCATGGCCGCATCGGTTATGGGCGCATTGTTGGGGTATTATATCGGTGCGGGCCTGTTTGATGTGGTTGGCAAGCCCATTCTGGAATTTTATGGCAAAACCGACGCAGCAGCCGATTTTAGCCAGCGTTTCAAAGAATACGGCGCGTGGGCTGTGTTAATTGCAGGGGTAACGCCGTTTCCCTTCAAAGTGATTACCATTATGTCGGGGTGGACGGGTTTAAACCTGACCATATTCATTGTGTCGGCCATTGTTGCCCGTGGGTTGCGGTTCTTTATCATTGCGGCATTATTGTGGAAATTCGGCGCACCAATTCGTGACTTTATTGAAAAGCGTTTAGGCCTTATGTTCATTCTATTCCTAACGCTGCTGCTGGGCGGCTTTTATTTGGTGAAATTCCTATGACACGTAAAAACATGATCTATCTGGCGATGCTTGGCTCTCTTGGTTTGCTGCTGGGGGCGCTGGCATTTCAATATATTGGCGCCATGACCCCGTGTGAGCTGTGCGTTTGGCAAAGATGGCCGCATGTGGTTGCGTTGATCGCTGGATTTATTGCTTTAAATATGCGCGGTCGGTTTTTTCTGTTGGTTGGCGCAATGGGTGCCGCCACGTCGGGCGCGATTGGCATCTACCATACGGGTGTAGAACGTAAATGGTGGGAAGGCCCCACATCTTGCACATCCTCGGGTACCCGTGGGATATCAGCCGAAGATCTGCTGGAAAACATCATGGCTACGCCTTTGGTGCGCTGCGATGAAGTGCCTTGGGAAATGTTCACTCTTTCCATGGCAAGCTGGAATGCGATCATTTCATTTGGTTTGGCGTTGATCTGGATCGTGGCAATCAAAGCCAGATCCTGAGAACCACCTTATAAACCCGCATTCTGACGTAACCTATCACGATGACGGGCCAGCCAATTGGCCATCATGATCAATATCAGATTGTTTGCCGCGCGGCTGTCCACATATTCCATGAGGGCCTGATAGGAAACAATCTGGCTACGGATGTTTTCGGCCTCTGAATCCAGACCGTTAATCCCCTCTTGGATGTCTTTCAAATTGCACAGCCCGATATATGAGTAAAAGTATTCGGTCGAACAGCCGGGCGACGGATAGGCCTGCGATACCTCGATCAGTTCTGACGGGGCTACTCCGGCTTCTTCCATACATTCTCGGTGCGCGGCCGCCTGTGGGCTTTCCCCTACATCCACGTGGCCGCAAACCGGCTCGATTGACCATGGCCTATCTTCGCCGCGCGCAAAGGGGCCAAGGCGAAACTGCTCAACCAATAAAACACAATCTTCTACCGGATCATAAGGTAAAACGCATGCCACATCAAAACCGGTAAATGTGGCGCGGTTCACCTTTTCGCTTAAATCACCATTATATTTGGTGAACTGAAGATCAAATTCCTGCATGTTGAAAAAGTTGCAATAGGGCCGTGTGTGAATATCAATCCGCACATCTTTGCGGGCCAAATCCGTGCTGAAATCATGATCGCGTTGATGGGTTTGCGCGCGCAAAACAGATGCGGCGCGCATCCGGATTGGGCCGAAACGCTCTGCCAAAGTTTGCCCGTCGATCTGCCCGTAATATGACATGGCTTCTTGCGCAGCCAACAGCGCAAGCGGCGCGTATTCGGCACACCAATCTTGCAACCGCCACGGCGCGCCTTTTACCGGCGCTGAGATCGGAAAAAACACGCTGGCTTGGACAGGCCCGTTTGAAGAGAGTATGGACAAGTGTTGGATGTCATAGGCATATCCAGCCTCATAATAGGCCAAACGATCCAGATCTTCGCTCGACAATCGTGAAACCAGCAGTCCTTTTGCCGATGCATCCTTTGACGCCTCGAGAAACGGATAGGCCTGATCTTTCACCCAATGCGCCTGATAGCCTGATAATTCGGCATCGCAAATATTGGCAGAAACACACACCCGCCCCAATACAATTTCCAACAAAGGCCGATGCGCCAGCGTCCCGAAAAAGAAAAACGTTTTCACCCTATTTCCAACGCCGCGCAACCCAGCCACATAAAGCGCCGCCAACAACGGCACCAACCATAAATGTACCAACGATTTCGGGGGTTGCGAGCAAGCGTAAGTTACTTATCGTAAACTCAATCGTGCCCTGAAATGCCTCTCCAACCCCATGATATCGTTTCTTTAACGACAGATGCAGCATCTGGCTTATGGCGGTGCTGGTAACAGCCCAAAGCACCACAGTAATCACAGTCGTAAACCCGTTACTCAGCGATCTTTTCGCTGTTGCATTGGCCCGTTGACTGTTCAATGCCCAGCCCCAGGTGAAACCATACAGCGCATTACGTTCGGCAAACCAATCCAACATGTGGCCGGACGCGATTTCACGTGGAATCGTAGGCAGGAGCATCTGTGACACACCCCAAGCAAGGAGGGCAAAGAACAAAGCACCAGTTAAGCGTGCAGCGGTAGGCATCAGATTCTCCTATTGGTTAGCTCATAATGCCAGCGTTATAGCGTTTGATCAAGCGCGCTGATCAGTTTATCAACCTCGGCTTTGCTGGTATAATGTACAAAACTGACCCGCAACACCCCTTTGGACGGGTCAATGCCCATGGCCTCGAGTGGCCTGACCGCGTAAAAATCGGCCCCGCCTGCCATGATCCCGTGGGTGGCCAGTTCTTGCGCCACAGCACCGGCATTGCCAGCCAGCTCGACGGCAACCGTAGGCGCACGCCCCGCAGCATCGCGCGGGCCTAACAGGCGGGTCGTGTTCTTTTCGCTGAAATAATCCAGCAAAGGTTGTAGCAATTCGGTTTCGGCCCGACCAACCAGATCATGCAGTTTGGCGGCGCGCTTTGATGCGCTCACCTTAACAGAAAAATGATGCGCATAGAGATCATCGATGTAATCCACCATCCCCGCACAGGCCGCCACCTGTGCGTGATCCGGCCCCGCAGGGGTGAACCGTTTGTAAAGGCTATCGCCGTTGAAATAGTGCCCCTGATTGGGCAGCGTCATGCCTAAATCACGCCGGATCACCATGATCCCTTGATGCGGACCATAGGTTTTATAGGCTGAAAACAAATAGATATCAGCGCCGATTTCATCAACATTAACAAAGCCATGCGGCGCATAGCTCACCCCGTCCACACAGGAATAAGACCCGTTTTCGCGCGCCAATCTGCATATTTCAGCCACCGGATTGATTTCCCCGACCACGTTTGAACAATGGGGAAAACAGACCAGTTTAACCTTTTCATCCAGCAGGTTTTTCAGATCATCCAGATCCAGATGCCCTGTATCGGGATCAATACACCATTCGCGAATTTCAAAGCCTTCCTCCCCCAACCGGCGCCATGGCCCTGTGTTGGCTTCGTGATCCTGATTGGTGACAATAATCGCATCACCTGCCGTTAAATGCTGACGAAACGCCTGCGCCAATACATAGGTGTTTTGCGTGGTCGAAGGGCCGAACGACAGCTCGTCCGTATCAACCCCCAGCATCGCCGCCAGACGCGAACGTGCCTCGTCCATTTCATCGCCGGCCAGCACTGCGGCCTTAAACGGATGATAGGGCTGCACCTTGCGTTGATGGTAATAGCGAAATAAACGATCAATCACCGGTTTGCAGGTATATGACCCGCCTGCATTTTCAAAAAACGCCTGCCCTTGCAAAGAGGGCTCATGAAAGGCCGGAAATTGGCGGCGCACATAATCGATATCCAGATGGGGCATAGCAAATTCCTTTTGTTAATCTGAGTCTAATCGCAACACCGCGAAAAACCAACCTGAAAACCGGAAATCCGCCTGCGACTCAAAAATCATGCGTTATTGCAATAGGTTAACGCAAATCGGGCTGTATGGCTTGCGTATGGCAAACGTATGGCAAGCGTATGGCAAATTTTGCCATACGCCGTAAGGTTAAGGCACCGTGCGCCCTTTATGATCAAATCGTTAACCGGCCTCCCACGCGCAGGTCAGGCCATTCCCTTACGCGTTTACATCAACCACAACCCGCCCTTTGATCCGGCCTTTTAGAATGTCACGGCCCAATTCGGGTAAATCGGCAAGGGTGGCGGGGGTGATCATTGCCTCGAGCCTGTCCAAAGGCAGGTCTTTGGCAATGCGCGCCCATGCGCGAACGCGATTGTCGTAAGGCTGCATCACGCTGTCGATGCCAAGCAGGTTGACCCCGCGCAGCAGAAACGGAATAACCGTGGCGTTTAATTGCGCCCCGCCCGCCAGTCCAACTGCCGACACAGACGCGCCATACTGCATCTGGCCCAGCACCCGCGCCAGCATATCACCGCCCACCGCATCGACGCAGCCTGCCCATGTTTCCTTTTCCAGCGGGCGTTTGGTGATCTCGTTGATATCATCACGCGCCACGATCTGCGTGGCCCCAAGCGATGTCAGATAGTCTGCCGCCTCGGGGCGTCCGGTTACGGCGGCAACCTCATAGCCCAAATTCGCCAAAATCGCCGTGGCGACGGAGCCAACACCCCCCGCAGCCCCCGTTACCAACACAGGGCCGGTGCCCGGTTTCAGCCCGTGATCCTCAAGCGCCATCACCGCCAGCATCGCGGTAAAGCCCGCCGTGCCCACCGCCATGGCCATGCGCGTATCCAGCCCCTTGGGCAGAGGCACCAGCATATCCGCCTTGACCCGCGCCTTTTGCCCGTAGCCGCCCCAACGGGCCTCGCCCACGCGCCAGCCGGTCAGGACAACCTTATCACCCGCCTTGTAGCGATCATCGTCTGAGGTTTCGACCGTGCCGGCAAAATCAATGCCCGGCACATGCGGATAGGTGCGCACCAACCCACCGCCCGGGCCAATGCACAGCCCGTCTTTGTAATTCACGGTGGAATACTCAACCGCCACGGTGACGTTGCCTTCGGGCAGTTGATCGATTGATATTTCCTCGACAGACGCAGAGGTTTTTCCATCTTCATTTTTATTTACTAGCAGGGCTTTAAACATTGTTCTTAATCCTCTCCATAACCTTTGGGAATGCGCAGTTCCGGCAATTGGGCGGCGCGTTTTTGTAAGGCGCGGCCAATCACCACGCGGCTGATTTCGGTGGTGCCATCGACAATGCGCAGCATTTGCGACAGGCGGCTCAGGCGATCAAGCCCGTATTCTTTCAGCAATCCAGACCCGCCCAGAACCTGCGTGCAGGTATTGGCGGCGCGCATAGCGGCATCGGGCACAAACCGTTTGGCATGCGCGGCCATCAGCGGGCCGTCGGGGGTGCCAAGCGCGTTTGCCGCCTTGCGATACAGCAGGCGCGACACCTCAAGATCGGTGGCCACATCGCCCAGCATCCATTGGATGCCTTCCAGATCAAGGTTTTTACCGCCAAACATTTTGCGCCGCGAGGAATAGGCCAGCGCGATATCCAGCGCGCTTTCGATCAGCCCGCAACAGCCCGAGGCAATCGACACCCGCGCAATATCAATCGCCATGAGCGAGCCTTGCAACCCTTGGCCAATCGGCAGGATGATGTTGTCTTCCGACACCACCACATCTTTGAAATACATCTCGGCCAGTGGTAAAAATTCGTAAGACGCCGTGTCATACATCGGCCCGAAACTGACCCCTTCGGCATCCTTGGGAATGGCGATCATCGCCATATCTCCGTGGCCCGGTGTGTCACTGGTTTTGACCACAGTCAGGTAAACATCGGCCTCGCCCGCCAGCGAAACCCACGCTTTGGCGCCGTTGATTGTCCATGTGCCATCACCGTTGATTTTGGCGCGGGTATACATATTCATCGCATCCGATCCCGATTGCGGTTCGGTCAGGGCAAAATTGGCCAGCTTGCGCCCCGAGGTCAGATCGCGCGCCCATTTTTCCTTGAACGCCTCAGTGCCAAAACCGCAGGTGGCATAGGTGCAGATATTGTGCATCGACAGGGCAAAGGCGTAGGCCCCGTCGCCCTTGCCCAGTTCCTCGTAAACGCGGATGCCCTCGCCCAGCGGCAGGCCCTGCCCGCCCCATTCTTCGGGGGCATACAAACCAAGCAACCCTTGCGCCGCCGCCATGGCCGAAGCGGCGCGCGGCCATTTGCCCGCCGCGTTCCAATCGTCCACATTGGGTTTGATCACATCGTCGCAATGCTGTTTGGCGGCCTCTAATATCTGGTCAATTTTCGTGCCCGTTTTCGTGCCCATAGCGTTCTCCCTATCGGGCGACTCGCCGCCCTCTTAATTGTCTTACATTTGCCAACAGTCTTGCCACAGCTTTAATTGTCTGACAAATGATTTCTATGAAAACCGATTTAAAAACCGATCGCGAACTGTCGGCGCAAATTGCCGATGCCATTCGCAACGCCATAATTGACGGCTCTTTGATTGTGGATGAGCGCCTGCCCTCCGAGGCGGAGTTAAGCGAACAGTTCCACGTATCCCGCCCCACAGTGCGCGAAGCATTGAAACGGCTGGCGGCGCAAAACCTGATCCGCACACGGCGCGGGGCAACGGGCGGCGCGTTTGTAAACCGGCTGCGCTTTGAAGAGGCCTATGGGCAACAGATCACCACCTCGACCTTGCTGTTATCAATGAATGATGTGGATTTTGAAACCGCCTGCGAAGCACGCTTTACGCTGGAGCGCGCCTGCGTTGCCTTATCGGCCAAACGCCATACGGGCGATCATATGGCCACCATGCGCGCCGAAATCCACCGTCAAAGCCAACCGGGCCTCTCGGACGAGGCGTTTTGCGCCTCGGACGTGGCCTTTCACCGTGCGCTGGTGGACGGGGCGCAAAATCCGGTGTTGTCCTATCAATTGGCGGGCGCCATCGAGGCGATTGAGCCGTTGATGAACATGATCACCTTTTCCGCCCGTTCCCGCGAAGAAATTGTTGCCCTGCACACCGAAATTGCCAACGCAATTGAAGCCGGCAATGGCAACGCGGCCAACAAAACGCTAGAACGTTTGGCGGAGTATACGGTTGAACTGGCCAATACAGTGTTTCAAAAGCGGAAACAGAAGTAAAACCTTAATACGGTACCCG
>CAMZKY010000087.1 GCA_947311455.1 uncultured Marinosulfonomonas sp.
ATATGTGCCGATGAAATCGGTTGATGCGGCGGCGGGCACCATTACCTTTGAAGAAGACGGCGAAGATGTGACGTTAAGCGTTACTGGTGGTCAGGTGAAACTGCAATGGAAACCCGATTTTGGCGCACGTTGGGCCGCCCTTGGGGTGGATTTTGAAATGTATGGCAAAGACCATTCCACCAACACCCCGATCTATGATAAAATTTGCCGTATCCTTGGCACTCCCGCACCGTCGCATTTCGTATACGAGATGTTTCTGGATGATAAGGGCCAGAAAATTTCAAAAACCTCTGGTAACGGCATCGCGATTGATGAATGGCTGACATATGCGAGCGCCGAGAGCCTGTCCTATTTCATGTATCAAAAACCCAAATCCGCCAAACGGATGTATTTTGACGTGATCCCCAAAGCCGTGGATGAATATCACCAGCAATTGCGCGCGTATCCAACACAGGATGTTAAGGCCCAGTTGGCCAATCCGGTTTGGCATATTCACAAGGGCAATCCACCCGAAAGCAAAATGGTGGTGCCCTTTGCGATGTTGTTGAATTTGGCCTCTGTTGCGGCGGCTGAGGACAAAGACGCGCTGTGGGGCTTTATCAAACGCTATGCGCCGGATGCCAGCGCGGAAACCCATCCTGATCTGGATGATGCGGCTGGGTTTGCGGTGCGCTATTATAATGATTTTGTTGCCCCGAATAAAACCTACCGCGCGCCCAACGATCAGGAACGCACCGCGCTAGAAGATTTGCGCGCGCGTCTGGTTGCATGGGAAGGCGGGGCCGATGGCGACGCGCTGCAAAGCATGGTGTTCGCTGTGGGTAAGGCGCATGAATTTGAAAACCTGCGCGATTGGTTCAAGGCCTTGTATGAGGTGCTGATGGGTGCGTCGCAAGGGCCGCGCTTTGGTGGATTTATCGCGCTTTATGGCGTGACAGAATCTGTTGGCCTGATTGACAAGGCGCTTGCAGGCGAACTGGGCTAGAAATGGCGCGCGTTGATCAGGCACGCTGGGACGCGCGTTACACCGCAGGTGATCGCCAAATGCGAAATGGCGATGCCAGCCCGTTTTTGATTGCGTTTGCTCCGCAGGTATCCGGAAAACACGCACTTGATGTGGCGTGCGGCACGGGGCGCAATGCTATTTTTCTGGCAAAACATGAATTTCACGTTGATGCGCTTGATATTTCACCCGTCGGACTGGCGAAGCTGGATCAGGCAGCGGCAGGGCTGGATATTACAACCCACGCCGTTGATCTGGATGAATACCAGCCGCCCGTAAATACCTATGATCTGATTGTTGCGGCCAATTACCTGAACCGCCCGTTGATCCCGAAATTATTAGCCGCGCTAAACCCACACGGGATTTTGGTGATGGATACCTTCATGAACGATCCGCGCAATAGCGCAAACCAGCACAACCCTGATTATTTGCTACGCCAGAACGAATTCCTAAGCTATATCAGCGACGGGTTTGAAACCCTGAAATATCAAGAATTCAGTGTCATTGCCAAAGGTGGCACCATGTGGAAACAGGCGATAGCCGCGCGCAAAATTGAAACCTCTAAATAGGAATAGACTTTTGTTCAGTATGGCCCACCTGCGGGTATAACTTTGGTGTTACACCAGAAATCCTAAACCATAAGTTGAACTCAAATCGCATCCCCCCCCGCAATCAATCTCCAATATGTTGCCCATTGGAAGTGGTTCAAACGCAATGAGCTGGCCGAAATCAAACGGGCGTTTTGGTGGATGTGATGTCGGGGCCGCGCCCCCGACCGCACGGTGATCTAAACCACAGTTAACACTTTGCCCATAGTTTTCCCCTGACCAGATTTTACTGGTTTCCCACGAATTGACAGAAATTTGAGCATATCCTTGGCGGCCATCGGCCCCTAACGCAGCAATGCGTCTTCCCGATATGCGAACAAAGGGGTTTTGTATGAACAAGGCGATTACGGACGGGGTGGTATTTATGCCCCCTGAATTTGCAAATGGATTAGGTGTTTGGTCAAGCCAGGACGGCACACCCGGACAAGACACATATGCGGGGGCGGCCAATGCGGCACTTGTTCCGGCGGATGCGGATTTTGGGGGCTGTTTGGAACTGCTAAAAACCCAATCCCTGCAAAAACTACGCTATATGGGTGAAACACCGATCTTGCCTGGATGTTATCTGCGCGTAACCGCACGCGTTAAGGCCATGAGCGGCAACTTTCCAAATGTTCGCATTGCTGGATGGGCTGGCGCGCCTGGAGGCTCCCATGTGGGAGGTTTGATCGAGGTTGGCCCGACAGAAACATTGTCGACATACGGAGATATCGTTACGGTTTCTGCGATTGTAGGCTCCGGTTCGCGTGGCGGCGTGGATATGAAATGGGGGGAAACCCCTGTTTTTGGCCATTTCGGCCTTGATCTAACCGGACCTAACGGCGGTGTTATTCGTATTGATGACATTCAAATCGAAGACATCACCAGCGCGTTTTTACGCGACATGATGGATTGGGTCGACGTTAAGGATTTTGGGGCAATCGGCGACGGCGTTGCCGATGATAGCGCCGCGTTTGCGGCTGCTGATGCCGCTGCAAATGGGCGGCGGGTGCTGGTTTCAAACGGCACATATAAGCTGAACAACCATGTCACTTTTAACAATCCAGTGCGATTTTCCGGAACAGTGATTGTTCCCGATGCCATTCGGTTGATTCTAACAAAGAATTTTGATTTGCCGACCTATATCAACGCCTTTGGTGACGAAAAGCGCGCCTTGGAAAAGGCGCTGCAGGCTTTGTATAACTATTCCGATCACGAAACCCTTGATCTGGGAGGGCGCCGGATCGAACTGGACGGCCCCATTGATGTGCATGCGGCTGTTGGTAACAAAAACTCGTTCGAAGTGCGCCGCGTCATTCGCAATGGGCAGTTCAATGTCGTTGCAAATTCAAATTGGAACACGGATGTCGTGACGTCTACTGCGTCCTATTCGACGGGCAGTGCCAAAACCCTGTCTAATGTGGCGAATATTGCAAATATTGCGGTTGGCTCTTTGGTGACGGGCAATGGCGTCGGGCGCGAAGTTTATGTGCGAGCGCGAAATATCGGGGCGGGCACCTTAACCCTGAGCCAGCCATTGTATGATGCGGTTGGAACACAAACCTATACATTCAAACGGTTTAAATATGTTCTGGATTTCAGCGGGTTTACAAAAATGAGCCGCGTAAACATCGTAGATGTGGAGTTCCAGTGTAACGGCATAGCCAGCGCAATTATGATCCCCAAAGATGGTAATCTGTTCCGGTTGCGCAACTCTTATGTTGTCCGCCCCAAAGATAGATGCGTGACATCAATTGGGATCGGTTGCCAAGGCTTGCAACTGGATGGCAATCAATTCATGTCAAACGAGCAAAGCGCGCGGGCGCAGGATCGCACCTCGATTGTATTCAACGTTAACAAAAACGACACCAAAATCCGTGGAAATCAGGCGGTAAAATTTGGCCATTTCGGTATTATGCACGGATCGACCCACCTGATCAACGAAAACCACTGGTACCAAGGCGATACAGAATCCAACGGAATTCGTCAGGCCGGCATAGTTTTGACAGCTGTGAATATGGTTTGTGCGATTACCGGAAACTACATCGATAACTCGTTTATTGAGCTCACAAACGAGCATGATGCAGACCCCAATTTAGGTGTTGCGTTTACCTTTGGGGGTGTCACAATCAGCGGAAATAATTTTATCTGCATCAATTGCGCCCCTTGGTTTAACTGGATTGTTGTAACGCCCTACGGGAGCGGCCATTCATTGCATGGCTTTCATGTACGCAACAATGTGTTTCGCGCATTAAACGGTGCTATTACACGGGTTGATCATGTGGATACAACACATGCCGATCTAAACTACGGCGCATTTCGCAATGTTACCTTCGAAGGCAACACCTACAACAACGTCTCGGAGCAAACGCAAAGCCCCGTAACCCTGACGCACAACCAAAATTCGGATCAACAGAATTGGACCATCGATTTTGCGCCTTTCCTGCCGTTTAAAGGCGAGGCACGCACAGCGACATCCTTGATTGCTGACGGAATGATCCGTTCAGGGGCAAGTACTCGAATATCGGGCATGCCGTATATCAACAAGCAAATCGGGCCCAATAAAAGCGAGATTCGCGTTAACTGGCCCACGGCCTGTCGCGGCAAAATTCTGGTGACCACGCGGGTTGATAATCCAGTTTAGGCAGCACGGACATAGCGGTTTATCCCGCGCAGCTAATCTAGAATTGGGCACCGCAACTTGTTTGTGGTGCCCAATTTGTTCATTCATTCCGATCCGTTTTCACTTGCAAAAGCGCGGCTTCAGTGGCGCGGAACTGGTTCTCATGCCCATCAATCTGATGTGGATCAGTAGCAGCGCCCGGGTGCACCATCGTCAAACTGTTGGTTTTAACGATCATCG
>CAMZKY010000088.1 GCA_947311455.1 uncultured Marinosulfonomonas sp.
AAGAAAGAGTATAATGAGAATTAAAGTTGCTGCCATCGCTGGAATATTTGCGTTGTCTATGATCGGTGTCTCTACTGCAGATGCGCGGGGAAACAAGGTTGTTCGCCAAATTCCGGTTACCGATAAGTTTTTGGAATTCGATATAAGCTGGAACAGAACAGGGCCCAGTTATTATGCTAAAATTTTGGTTACCGTAAATAAGGGTATGATTGAAGTCTGTGGTGCCGGTGTGTTTGTCAACGCGCAAATGCGCACTGCGACCAATTCAGTTTTACGAAAACACTGGGTGAAAGTGAACGGTAAGCAAATTTTTAGTGATTTCAGATTTTTCAACAAGGTAAACAGGCGCCGAAAACTAGACAAAGCAATTGCAAATTGTGCAAGCACGGGTGTTCGTGCGCCTGGCAAGCGGTTTCAATATAGTTACGGCGGTGGTGGCGGACGGTATCGCACCGACTAAGTGACCATTGTTTCTTTGCACGACGCTTGCACTACCAAAGCACGACGATAGCAGTGCTTTCTTTTTGCGCAGTTTTAATCAAAGATCACCCGCCCGTATGGCTCATGTGGCGGGTCATTTTTCCGTCTGATTTTTTGCGCGAATAATCAAAATCATGGCCTTTTGGCTTGGTGCCGATGGCCTTGTGAATGGCCGCAACCAAAGGCGCGTCGCTTTCGGTGTTTTCACGCAAAGCGGGGCGCAGATCCATGCTGCCCTCTTGGCCTAAGCAGGTGTAAATTTCACCCGTGCAGGTGATACGCACCCGATTGCAGCTTTCGCAGAAATTATGGCTAAGCGGCATGATGAACCCGATCTTTTGGCCGGTTTCAACCACTTGCGCATATTTTGCTGGCCCGCCTGTGTTGTCATCCAAGTCTTTCAATTTAAAGCGCGTTTTTAGCCGATCTTTCAAATCTTGAAGTGACCAATATTGACCAAGCCGCATGGCGTCGTCCATATCTTCGCCCATTGGCATAACCTCGATAAAGGTTAGATCAAGGTCTTTTTCGGCGCAGAATTCTTGCAGCGCGAACAGCTCGTCCTCGTTAAATCCCTTCACCGCCACCGCATTCAGCTTTACCCGCAATCCGGCCTGTAAAGCCGCATCAATGCCATTTAGAACCTGCGGCAAACGCCCCCAACGGGTGACTTTGGCGAATTTATCCGCATCCAGCGTATCCAGTGAAATATTGATCCGTTTGACCCCGCAATCCGCCAGTTCCTGCGCGTATTTATGCAGTTGTGATCCGTTGGTTGTCAGGGACAATTCCTTAAGCGCGCCGCTGTCCAAATGGCGTTTCATCGCGCGGAAAAACCCCATAATACCACGGCGTACCAAAGGTTCACCACCAGTGACACGCAGTTTGGTAACCCCTTGATTGATAAAGGCCGAACACATGCGATCCAGCTCTTCCAGCGTTAACAACTCCTTTTTCGGAAGGAATGTCATGTGCTCTGACATGCAATAGACGCAGCGAAAATCACAGCGATCGGTGACGGAAACACGCAGATAGGTTACGGCGCGGTGAAAAGGGTCAATGAGTCTTGGTTCCATGGGCATAATCTAGTGGGGGTTATCTGCCTAGGCAATGCGTATTTGTGCACCTGTGTTGAAGTAGTGGGTAATCATAGATATGTATCAAGTATGAATAAACGTTTTGTTTTAGTGAGTGTGCTGAGTGCGATTTTCTTAGCGGGCTGCCAAGCGGGTGGAACCCGCGGAAATACCCCTAACGTGGAATTATCACCCCCACCATCTGACGGGTATACCTTGCGTCCGGTTCCGAGGCCATCTGGCGGTGCATTAGCAACAGCTAAGCCCGTCGAAACCGCGCGCACAGTTGAAGATTTTGACACAACGACGCGAGCACAACGTCAAGAGGCACTCGCTGATGATCCAGCGGCAAGCCGTGAAACCAAGCTGGGAACAACAATCGTATCTCTTGGATCGCCCACAGAACCCGGATTCTGGATGAAAACGCCGTTGGTTTCAAAGCCAATGCGCGGACGACTGGAATATTCAGCCAGTGGTAAATCCGTTGCAGTGGATTTAATCCCTATTGATGGCCCAAAAACGGCTGGTAGCCGCGTTTCATTGGCCGCCTTAAGGTTGCTTGGCGCGCCCTTGGCGGGACTTACAGAAATTCGAGTGTTTTCAGCCAACTAATGAAAGAAATTAAAGCGGCGGAAGACGGCGCGTGGCGTCTTTTTTGGCGAATTTTTTCATGTTCTTGCCGTGTTCTGCGATAAATTGGCGGGTTCTGTCAGGATCATGCTTTGAAAGATCACGCAGCCACCACGACACTGATTTCTGGATAAACCAATCACTGTGTTGAACGTATAACGCTGCCCAGCCTAATACCCGTTCACGGATTTCTAAATCGGCTGGTTTGGGATTGTTTTGCTTTGTCCAAGGCAATGTAATCACCATCGCGGCGCGGCGTGTCCAAATGTTTTTGCTTTTCGTCCATTCTTCAACTTCATCAATGCGGCTTGGATCCGCTACCAGACGTTTGCTGCCAGCGGTGCACGCATGATCTGCAATGGCCCATGCATTAAAATCCGGCACCCATGATTTAATCAATGCCCACGCGGCATCGTCGGGGCGTAATCGGGCTTGGGTTAACAGTTTGGCGGCGGCGATGCGGGCTTCGTGCACGTCGCTGTCCCACAGGGATTTCGCAAGGTCAATGCGGCCTGCAACATCAAGATCGGCGCGCCATTTGCGCGTCTCGATGTCGATCATCGGATTGGCCACGCCTAGATATGTGCGATCGGCCTTGTGATAGGCGGCCATTTGTGTTGCCTTGCCCTCAACTGAATGGGATTTTAAGGCGGCAATGGCGGTTTCAAGGGAAATAGACGTGCTCATTCTACGGTCACCGATTTGGCTAAATTTCGTGGTTGATCGACGTCGGCGCCTTTGGCGACGGCGGTGTGATAGGCCAGCAATTGCGCCGGAACAGCATAAAGAATCGGGGCAAACAGCGGATCAACACGCGGCATTTCGATTGCTTGCCAGATGTCTTTGCCAGCCTTTTGAATGCCGTCTTTGTCGGAGATCAGGATGATTTTACCATCTCGCGCCATCACCTCCTGCACGTTGGAAATGGTTTTATCAAACAGTGCGTCTGACGGGGCCATCACCACCACCGGCATTTTGTGGTCAATCAAGGCAATCGGGCCGTGTTTTAGCTCACCTGACGCATAGCCTTCCGCGTGTATATAGCTGATTTCTTTCAGTTTTAACGCGCCTTCAAGGGCAAGTGGAAAAATGCGGCCACGCCCTAAAAACAGAACGTCTTTCGCTTCGGAAATTGATAAAGACACGGTGTTTGTTAGGTCTGAGGTGCTGATGGCCTGGCTCATTAAAGCGGGGATGGTGCGCAAGGAGGCAATTTTGGCGGCCAATTCAGACGTGGTTAGACATTTGCGATCCGAGGCGGCTTGCAACATCAAAATTGCCATCACGGCAAGTTGGCAGGTAAAACCTTTGGTCGAGGCCACGCTGATTTCGGTGCCGGCCAGAATGGGCAGGGCGATATCGGCTTCGCGTGCGATTGACGATTCGGGCGCGTTCACCACCGAGACGATTTTTGCCGCTTTGCCCACGCAATAGCGCAGCGCGGCCAACGTATCGGCGGTTTCACCGGACTGGCTGATGAAAATGGCAAGGGTTTTGGCCCCGATCGGCGGCTCGCGATAGCGAAATTCGGAGGCTACGTCCACTTCGACGGGCATGCGCGCCACGTCTTCGAACCAGTATTTCGCCGTCAGACACGCCAGATAGGCCGACCCGCAAGCGATCATCACAATCCGGTCGTAATCGGCAAAATCAAAGCCATCTTTAAACACATTGATGCTCTGACCATCCGCGCCTAGATAATGGTTGAACGCATCCCCCAGAACCGTGGGCTGTTCGGCAATTTCTTTGGCCATGTAGTGCTTGTGGCCACCCTTTTCGATGCGGGTGCTGTCCATATCGATGGTTTTGATCGGGCGATAGGTTTGATTGCCGTCTTTGTCATAGATTTCATAGCCGCTGCGGGTGACGACCGTCCAATCGCCTTCCTCCAGATAGGTGATTTGGTTGGTCATGGGGGATAGGGCAATCGCATCAGATCCCACAAACATTTCGCCATCCCCATGGCCAATCGCCAAAGGCGAGCCTTTGCGCGCTGCGATCAGCAAATCATCGTGGCCTTCAAACAGGAAACAAAGCGCAAATGCGCCTTCCAGCCTTGCAATGGTTTCACGCGCCGCGTCTTTGGGGGATAGGCCCTGTTGTAGGTATTTATTCGCTAGCATGGCCACAGTTTCAGTATCTGTTTCCGTCAAAAAGCTGATCCCGTCGCGCTGCAGTTCCTCACGCAATTCACGGAAATTTTCGATAATCCCGTTATGCACCACCGCAACAGAACCTGATTGATGTGGGTGGGCGTTGCCAACCGAGGGCGCGCCGTGGGTGGCCCAGCGGGTGTGGCCTATGCCTGATTTACCTGCCAGAGGTTCATGCACCAGCATATCGGACAGGTTCACCAATTTGCCAAGCGCGCGCCGACGTTCAAGGCGGTTTTCGTTGATCGTGGCAATGCCAGCGCTGTCATAGCCGCGATATTCAAGGCGTTTCAGGGATTCCACCATGATTGGCGCGGCTTCGTGATTGCCTAATACTCCGATAATTCCGCACATTATTTTTTCTCCGCCACCCGTTTTTCTTTGAGGTTGCGCAGTTTGCTAAAAAGTTTGATCGCCAACCCGTTTTTGTTCACTTGCCGCCCACGCGCGATGGCCAATGCGCCGTCGGGCACATCGGAATTGATCACCGAACCGGTGGCTGTCATCGCCTGATTGCCAATGGTGACGGGGGCCACTAGCATGGTGTTCGAGCCGATAAAGGCATTTTCACCGATTTCGGTGCGGTGCTTCATAAACCCGTCGTAATTGCAAGTGATCGTGCCCGCGCCGACATTGGTTTCGCGCCCGATATGGGCATCTCCGATATAAGACAGATGGCTGACTTTGGCACCCTCATCGAGCACCGCGTTTTTCACCTCGACAAAATTGCCGACTTTGACATTTTCATTCAGTTCCGCCCCGGGGCGCAAACGGGCATAGGGGCCAACGCTGGCGCCGCGCGCCACGTGGCACCCCTCAAGATGGGAAAAGGCGCGGATGGTGGCGCCGGTTTCGATGGTTACGGAGGGGCCAAACACCACATAAGGCTCAATTATTGCGTCACGGCCAATTTCGGTGTCAAAGCTAAAGAAAATGCTATCGGCATTTGCCATATAGACACCGTTTTCAAGCATCGCAGCGCGTTTGTCTTTCTGAAACACGGTTTGCGCATGGGCCAGATCGGCGCGGGTGTTGATCCCCATAGTTTCGGCCTCGTCACAGCGCACAACACCGGTTGTCAGGCCTTTGGTAGCGGCGATATCGACAATGCTGGTAAGGTAAATTTCGCCTGACGCGTTGTTATCATCAACCTGTGACAGAAGATCAAACAATTGCGGCGCATTCGCCGCCACCAAGCCGCCGTTACAAAGGCTGATCTGCTTTTCCGTGTCGCTGGCGTCTTTGCTTTCGACAATCTTTTCCAGTGTGTCGCCCGCCATCACCAAGCGCCCGAATGGGGAGGGATCTTTGGCCTCGAATCCAAGGATTGAAATTGCATCGCCACCCTTGCGCATATCAATCATTTTCTGAATGGTTTCGGGGCGCACAAACGGGGTATCGCCAAACACCACCACCGCATCACCATCAAAATCCGATAGCGCCATTTTGGCCTGCAAAACGGCGTGTCCGGTGCCTTTTTGATCTTCCTGCTTTACCACAATCGCGTCAGGATAATATTCAAGCACGGTTTTTTGCACATCCTCAAACCCGTGGCCCGCCACGATAATCACTTTTTCCGGCTCAATGGCGGCACCCGAGTTGATCGCATGCACAACCAGCGGCGCATCGGCAATCCGGTGCAGCACTTTGGGCAGATCCGAATTCATACGTGTGCCGCGTCCGGCGGCCAAAACGATCAGAGCTGTGGGCATATCTTTACCTTTATTAACACTTTGGGTTTTTATAGCTTGATTTGCATAGAGCAAGGGCTATCCCTATCACTTGTGTTTACGTTTCGTTACATTTGGTGGCGGCATATCGCCTAATCGCGGGAAATGGAAGTTAAATGGCCACAGTGATTTTTGATTTGGACGGCACATTGGCTGATACGGGTGGCGATTTGATTGCCGCAGCGAACAGCTGCTTTGTTTCGCAAGGGCATGGTGATGTGCTTGATCCGGTTGATGATAAGGTTGTCGCGGTTAATGGTGGGCGTGCGATGTTAATCCTTGGCTATGAACGGTTGGGGATTGCGATTGATGATACAATTATCGACAAAAACTTTCATGAGCTGATTGCCTATTACGAAGACCATATTGATGATTACACAGTGCTATATCCTAGTGTGGAAAACGCATTGCAAGGATTGTTGGAGGCGGGATACAAACTGGGCATCTGCACAAACAAGCCGGAACACCTGGCCGACATGTTGTTAAGACGGCTGGGCCTGCGACATTATTTTGGATCGGTCATTGGTGCCGATACTTTGCCCAAACGAAAACCCGATCCTTATCCATATGAAATTGCGGTTGAACGGCTGGGCGGCGATATGGCCCGATCCTGTTTGATTGGTGATACCAAAACAGATCACGATACGGCGCGCGCGGCGAATGTGCCTATTATTCTGGTTGGATTTGGCCCTTTGGGGCAAGAAATCCAAAACTTGAAACCGGACGCGATATTTGACAATTACGATGATTTAGCCTCACTCGTATCGCGCGTGATTGGCAATCCTGTAAGCGACCCTATATAAGAAAGTGATCATGGCGAAACGTTTCAACGGAAATTTCACCCAACAGCAGCCGATCCCCCAAGACGGGATTGATGCCGCCTTGGCGGTTATGGGCCACGGGCGCTTGCACCGGTATAATGTGGTGGAAGGTGAAATTGCCGAAGTCGCGTTATTTGAACAGGAATTTGCGGCGTATATGGGCACGGAATATGCGTTGGCCGTTGCTTCGGGTGGCTCTGCGATTGCCTGTGCGTTGCGGGCCGTTGGCGTTAAGGTTGGGGATAATGTGCTGACCAATGCCTTCACATTAGCACCGGTTCCTGGTGCGATTTCCAGTGTCGGGGCTAATCCGGTGTTTGTTGACGTGACAAACCAGTTGGTGATTGATCTTGACGATTTAAAATCTAAAATGGCGGAATATGACGCCAAGGTTTTGTTGCTGAGCCACATGCGCGGCCACATTTGCGATATGGACGCGTTGATGGAAATTTGTGATCGGCATGATGTGCAAGTGATCGAGGATTGCGCCCACACCATGGGGGCGCGTTGGAAAAATGTGCTTTCGGGAAAACACGGCGTTATCGCGGCCTTTTCAACCCAAACCTATAAGCATCTTAATTCTGGCGAAGGTGGTATCCTGATTTCCGATGATCCGGACATTATGGCCAAAGCGATCATGCTGTCGGGTAGTTATATGCTGTTTGATCGGCACATTGCAGGGCCAGATCCCGAATATTATGCAGATTTGCGCATGGAAACGCCAAATATTTCGGGGCGGATGGACAATCTGCGTGCGGCTATTTTGCGGCCACAGCTGAAACGGCTGGATGATCAAGTGTTGGCATGGAACCAACGATACCGGATGATCGAAAAAGGGCTGAACAATATCCCCGGCCTTGAAATCGTAACCCGTGATCCAGACGAATTCTATGTCGGCTCATCCATCCAGTTTCTCTTGATGGATTGGAGCGATGCCAAGATCGCGCGCGTTTTGGATGGCTGCGCCGCGCGTGGTGTCGAGCTTAAGTGGTTTGGCGGGGCAATGCCCACGGGGTTTACCTCGCGTTATGATAGCTGGCGTTATGCGCCTGCACAAAGCTTGCCCCAGTCTGATAAAATTCTGGCGGGAATTGTCGATATGCGCATCCCCTTGACGTTTAGTTTGGAGGATTGCCAGCTTATTGCAGAAATAATCTCCCAAGAGGTAAGCCGCGTATTTCAAAGCGAGGATGAGGTTTGAACGCGATTTCTTTACGGAAACAAGCCACAGACATATTTTTGGCAGGCGTGCGGGCGGCTGACCCTTATGAGGCTGTAAAACGCGCCTTGATTGCAGATCCAATCGAGGCAACGCATCGCAATAAAACCATCATCATTTCGATCGGAAAAGCCGCCACCAAGATGGCAAAGGCTGCTTTAGAGGCCATTCCAGAGGCGCAACAAACCATTGTTGTTACAAATTATGAAAATGCGCACCCTTTGCAAGGTGCCGAGATTTTACAAGCAGGGCATCCCGTTCCTGATAAAAACGGGCTTATCGCGGCCCAACACATTATTGAAACCTTGAAAGCATGTGATGCTCAGAACCGAATTCTATGCCTGATAAGCGGGGGGGCATCAGCCCTTTTGCCAGCGCCTAAGGATGGCATATCATTTGCTGACAAAATCAAGGTGAATGAGGTTTTGCTTGGATGTGGTGCCGATATTGTTTCGATGAACCTGGTGCGTCAGAATCTTTCAAGGCTGAAAGGTGGCGGAATTATTCGGTATGGCGCGCCAGCAAATATTCGGGCTCTGATCCTTTCGGATGTGATTGGCAATGATCCACGCGCTATTGCCAGTGGCCCCACGGCGCAAAAATTGGGCACCAAACAGGATGCGATTGCCGTGCTACAGGAATTCGGCGCGTGGAAACGTATTCCGGCGGCCGTGCGCGTATTTTTGCAAGACCCAGAGGAAGTGTCTGGTACGGGCGAAGCACAAAACCGGATTGTGGGGTCAAATGAAATAAGTGTTCAGGCGATGCAGGATTTTGCGCCGGATGCGATGATCTATCCCGATAAACTGGTGGGAGATGTTCAAGATGCGGCAAAAACGGTGATTTCGGCGGTTGCAAAATCAGATCGTAAAATCATTTTATTCGGCGGCGAAACCACGGTTCAGTTAACCGGAAACGGGCTAGGCGGGCGCAATCAGGAGCTTGCTTTGCGGGTTGCTCTTTTGGCGGGTGAAATCGGGTTGTCAGATGAATGGGTGTTTTTATCCGGCGGCACAGATGGGCGCGACGGGCCTTGCGATGCGGCAGGAGGGGTTGTTGATCACCAGACGATTAACAAAATGCACGAATGTGGCATCGATGTTACCCGTATGCTGAAACACAATGACAGCTATCACGCGCTGGATGCCGTAAACGATTTACTACGCATTGGGGCCACTGGCACCAATGTCGCAGATTTACAGGTGTTTATTCGGCGTTAAATGTTTTTTCGGCCTCGTCATATATATCGGAATAGGTGCTAACCAATTTTTCCATGTCAAAAATACCGGACTGTTTTTTGGCAATATCGGTGTATTTTTTGCGAACTTTAGGATCAAGCATTTCAAGCATCGCGCTTTCGAGGGTTTTAAAATAAGAGGAATTGTCGCTTAGATTGTCCAGCAAAATTCCGGCAACTTCGCCAGATTCAGTTGTCATCATCGCCCGAATTTCACCGATGTCTGTAGCGATAGAGGGCAGATGTTCTTGCAAAGACTGGATCAAGCACAAAGGATAGCTTTCGCCGCTAAACCGTGATGGAAGAACCAAACAATCTGATAATCTGAGGATGCCGTTAATGGAGGATTGATATCCCAGAAAATGAATATTGTCGTGGCCGTCGGCCAAGGGTTTTACCTCGTCGGCGGCATCGCCTTCGCCAACCAGCAAAAGATGAACATCATCGCGCCCGTGTTTTTTCCGCAATTTTTGTAAGGCTTCGATCGCGGCGCGCCAGCCTTTGCGCTTAATCCCGCGGGCAATCAGGGTGAATACAATGTCATCATCGCCAATACCCAGTTCGTGTCTTTCAAACGGGGCAGGGCGTGTATCTTGGGGCATGGCGTTTGGTAATTTGCTAAAGCTGTCGTGTGTCACACTGCGCTTTTCAAAGAATTCCAGATTGCGTTCTGCGGTATAAATCCACTTGGACACATTTTGAAGAATCCAGTTAACCACTTTGTCGGAAGCATTCTCCAGAGCAACATAAGACCCATGGAGCGTGACAACATAAGGGACTTCCATGGGGTTGCTATCGATTTCTGCCAGAAAAGAATCGCACATGGCCACATGGCTGTTGACCAAGGAAACACCTGCGGCCTCAAAATAACGCCCCCGATTATGCTCGCGTATGTCATGGGCAGAGTAGACGGGAACACGGGGATTAAGCCGACCGCGCATTTCATCGGAAACTTCTAATAGTTGAAGCGCTAGCAAAGACACGTTGATGCCTGCTTCCATAAATGCGTTTGCAAGGTTTATCGGAAACAGCTCGCCTCCGCCGACGTGAAACCCTAGGAAATGAAGTTGTATATGCGGGCGGGTTCGATCGGCTTGCATGAGATCGGACACAGGGAAAGTATCATC
>CAMZKY010000089.1 GCA_947311455.1 uncultured Marinosulfonomonas sp.
CAAGGCCCTCGGCCAAACGACGGCGCAATTCGGTGCCGGAAATATTCAGAACGGTTACATCACCTTTGATTTCATCTGCAGGCTCATATTGCGCACGTTCCTGCACATAAACCATGTGTTTGAAATCGACCATTTCGATGCCCATTTCCTCTTGATGCTCACGGAACAAATCCTGCGCATCATAGGGGCCGTAAAAATCCTCACCTGCCAAATTTTTGCCGGGGCCAGCATGATCACGGCCAACAATAAAGTGGGTGCAGCCGTGGTTTTTGCGGATCAAGCCGTGCCAAACCGCCTCACGCGGGCCGGCCATGCGCATGGCCAGATTGAGCAGGCTCATGGTGGTGGTGGATTGCGGGTATTGATCCAGAACCGCCTCGTAACAGCGCACGCGGGTAAAGTGATCGATATCGCCGGGTTTCGTTAGCCCTACGATTGGGTGGATCAAAAGGTTGGCCTGGGCTTCGCGTGCGGCGCGGAATGTTAATTCCTGATGGGCGCGGTGCAGCGGATTGCGGGTTTGAAAGGCCACGACCTTGCGCCAGCCCATTTTGCGGAAATAGGCGCGTAATTCGTTTGGCGTATCGCGCCGCGCTTTGAAATCATAATGCACAGGCTGTTGAATGCCGGTAATTGGTCCGCCCAGATAAATTTTGCCCGCCGTATTATGCAGGTAATTCACCGCAGGATGCGCATCATCATCGGCGCCGAATACCTTTTCGGCCTCAACTGCTTTGTTCGGCTCCCATTTATCGGTTACCGACATCATCCCCAAAATCACGCCTTCCTGATCGCGCAAGGCAATGTCCTGACCAACCTCAACGCTATCGGCGAAGTTTTCATCCACATCCAGCGTGATTGGCATCGGCCAAAGCGCCCCGTCTGCAAGGCGCATGTTTTCAACAACACCGTTGTAATCGTCTTCTGACATAAAGCCCTTAAGCGGATTAAACCCGCCATTCATCAGCAACTCCAGATCGCAAATTTGGCGTGGAGTCAGATCCCATGAAGAAAGCTCGGCGGCTTCCATCTTAAGTTTTTGGGCGCTTTCGTAAGAGACATACAGCTCCGGAATAGGAGCAAGGGTTTGCATGGACATTTGATACTCTCAATTTAAAAATGTGGTCAGATATTTTTCGTATATGGGGGTGTTATACGCGGGACTAAAGGGGAATTGTGTCAAAAATTGAGCAAAGCACAGATTTTTTCGCTAATTCCACGTTTGAAAGCACAAGTTTAGCCAAATTTAGTTGGCTTCCGGCGGTAAGGGCGTATCGTCTCTGACATATTATCTATCCTTGTGGTGGCCTTTCCTATGTCTAAAACTATGATAAGTTCCGGTATTGATTTCGATGCATCCGGCAAACAAACCGATATCAGCGGCTGACGCGGGCCTGCGCTCCTCACCTGTTAAGGCGCCACCGCAGGGGCGTTTCATTTTCCCGAAACGCCGTGGAAATCCGCCGAAGTTTTGCACTTTAAATCAACGGGCATGGTGCTGTGCAAACGCGTGCCCGGGCGGGTTGAACGGGGGAATTGTTTGTTTCAGGTCGCGCAGGATTTACCAGACAAATACCGCTAGAAATCATTCGATCTGGCACGATTTTCAAGCAGGCCATAGTGCAAACTCTAATAACCACGATTCCGGAATCCTGGTTATGTTTGGGTTCGTATTTCTACACGCCCAACCACCTACAAATTTCAAGAAAAATCACGCCCCGCGCAATATCCGCACAGGACGCACCGCCAGCGGCCGCCACGCAAACATCAACCCCGCAATCACCGTCGCCAACGCCCCGCCGATAATAATTATCACGGCCGATGGCAGCGCAAATTCAAACTCTGTTTCCATCACAAATGTCATCACCGCCCAGCCCGCCGTGGTGCCGGCAAACAACGCAACCAGCCCCGCTGCAGCCCCCATGAATGCTGACCGTAACACAAAGCTGATCAGTATGGTTAAACGTGATGCGCCCAGTGTTTTCAATACCGCCGCTTCATAAGCGCGCGCACGTTCCCCCGCTGCGGCTGCCCCGATCAACACCACAAATCCGGTGATCAACGTTGCAAGCGCGCCCAATGATGTGGCGGCCGCAATGGCGCGCAACGCGTTAGATACCTGCGCAATCGCGTCCCGAATACCGATGGCCGTGATATTTGGAAAGGATTTCAATAGATCACGCAACAGCTGCGGCTCGGATGTCTCCTCCATATAAACCGTCGCAATCGACATATGCGGTGCCCCCGACAGGGCGGCAGCATTAAACGTAATCACAAAATCAATGCTGATATCGGAAAAATCCACATCGCGAAAATTGGCGATGGTGCCGGTGATATCGCGGCCTAAAATATTTACCGTCAATTCATCACCCAGCTTTAGTCCGATCTCCTGCGCCTCTTGATAGGCAAAACTGATCAGCGGCAGGCCAGCGTAATCCTTGGGCCACCATTCACCCTCGATCAACGGGGTTTTGGCAGGTTGTTCCGCCGCATAGGTAATGCCGCGATCACCGCGAATAACCCAATGATCGGGCGCGATTGTTTGCGCGTCAATCCCGTTGATTTCGGTCAAAACACCACGCAGCATCGGCGCGGTATCAACGCGGGAAATGTTGGGATCATTTCGCACCCGATCCAGAAAACCATCAATCTGGTCGCGCTGAATATCAATAAAGAAATAGCTGGGCGCAACATCGGGCAGCCCTTGCGCGATTGATCGGTTCATGTTGGTTTCGATCTGGCCAATCGCGGCCAAAACCGTCAGGCCCAAACCCAGTGACAACACCACCGGCACCGCTTCACTATTGGGGCCACCGATTGCGCCAAACGCCAGTCGTAACGCGGTCTTTCCCCGCACAAATCGTGATTTCGCCATACGCCGCGCAATCCAGCGCAACCCTACCGCCGCGATGAACAACACCACCAACGACGCCCCAATTCCAACCATCGCCCAAAGCGCCAGTTTCGGCACCGCCGCAAACCATGTGATCGCGTAGACCAGCACGCCCAACACCAAAAGCGCCGCAATCAAATAAGGCCAGCGCGGCCATGATTTCAACGCTTCGGCCCCGTCGCGAAACAGCGCCGTTGCGCGAATATCGCGGGCCTTGGCCAGTGGCCACAAGGAAAACAGGATCACCGACAAGCTGCCGTAAATCGCCGCCTCGATCAACGGTTTAAACTGAATGGAATAATCGGCAGGCAGCGGCAGGATTTCGGCCAGTAACGGCGCCAAGCCAATCGGGATCAACGCCCCCAACGCCAGCCCTATGAAAAGGCCAAGGATGGTCATTACCCCGATCTGGAACGCATAGATCATAAAGATCGTGCCGCCCGACGCGCCCAAAGTTTTCAATGTGCCGATCACCGCCGTTTTGCCGCGCAAATAGGATTGCACCGCCGCATAAATCCCCACGCCACCCACAGCCAACCCCGCCAAACCGACGATCACAAAGAACGATCCGATGCGCTCCACAAACCGTGCAACCGCAGGCGCGCCATTGCGTTTATCGCGCCAGCGCAGGCCGGTTTCGGCGAATTTCTCCTTGAATGCGCGCGCCTGCGATTTCACGCTGCGGGCGGGCTTTAATTCCAGCCGGTACTTCGCCTCAAACATCGATCCCGCCGCCAACAGGCCCGATCCCTCCAGCGCGGATTTTGATACAAGGCTGTGCGGGCCAAGGCCCATTCCCCCTGTAGCGCTATCGGGTTCCACCACCAAAATTGCGTTTAGGCGAAAGGCATTTGCGCCCAGCTTTACCTGATCACCCACGGTCAGGTTCAACCGATCCACCAGCAGCTTTTGCATCACCACACCAGCAACACCGTCTTGCACCGCAAGCGCCTGATCTAGCGGCATTTCGGGTAACAAAACCACCGCGCCAATCAGCGGATACAAATCATCCACCGCCTTCACTTGCGTTAGGGCCGATTGCGCCTGATCCCCCTGCCCGACAATCGCCATAGAGCGAAACTCAACCACATTCGAAATCCGGTCTGCCCGCGCCTGCATCCATGCCAGTTCATCCTGATCCGCAAACCGGTAAGTAAACTGGATTTCAGCATCCCCGCCCAAAACACGCGCGCCCTGATCGCGCAAACCGGATTCAATACTGCCCCGCACCGTGCCCACGGCGGCAATCGCCCCGACACCCAGTATCAGACACAGCAAAAAGATGCGAAATCCCGCCAACCCGCCGCGCAGTTCACGCCGCGCGATGCGCCATGCGGTGCCGATGTCATTCATGCGATTTCACCGTCGCGCAAGCGGATAATCCGGTCGCAACGCGCCGCCAGATCCGACGCATGGGTAACCAGCACAATCGTGGTCCCAAATCGTTCGCGCAGACCCAGCATCAGATCAACCACCACTTCACCCGTGGCCTCGTCCAGATTACCTGTTGGTTCATCCGCCAGCAAAATTTCCGGTTGTGGTGCTGCGGCACGGGCCAAGGCCACACGCTGCTGCTCGCCCCCTGACATCTGCGACGGATAATGCCCGCCGCGCGCCGCCAAACCCACCGCATCCAGTTCCTCAGCCGCCCGATCAAACGCATCCGCCACACCGGCCAGTTCAAGTGGTGTTGCCACATTTTCAAGCGCCGTCATGGTGGGGATCAAATGAAACGACTGAAACACAATCCCCATATGTTGACGACGAAACCGCGCCAACGCGTCCTCGTTCAACACGCCTAAATCCTGCCCAAGCGCCAGCATCTGCCCGCCCGTTGCCCGCTCTAGCCCGCCCATCACCATCAACAGCGATGATTTGCCCGATCCCGAAGGCCCGACCAATCCAAGGGTTTCGCCCTTGCCCACCTCAATCGAAATCCCGCGCAGGATATCGACAGGGCCGGAATTTCCTGCCAAACGGAGTTCAACATCTTTCAGGGATAGAACGGAATCAGACATGACAGACAATCTTTCGGGAAAGGTTAAAACCTTATATGGGGGCGCGGCGCGGCGCTTCAAGCAGATAAGCCTGAGTATCGCGCTGCTGCTGGCCTCCCTGCCCGCCTTTGCCGCACCGATCACCATTCTG
>CAMZKY010000090.1 GCA_947311455.1 uncultured Marinosulfonomonas sp.
GGCCAAACCCGCCGTCACCAAGGCATCGCCCATGTTCCCGAAGATCGCCAAACCGAAGGCCTGATCATGGATTTCATGGCGTGGGAAAACATGATTTTCGGCTATAGCAATGATGCGCTATATAACAAAAATGCCTTGATGATGGATAACGCTGCGATCAAACGCGAAACCGAGGCAAAAATGGAGCGCTTTGATGTGCGCCCGCCCATCCCAACGCTTTCAGCCAAGAATTTCTCGGGCGGCAACCAGCAAAAAATCGTGTTGGCGCGGGAAATTGAACGCAATCCTGATCTTTTGCTGATTGGCCAACCCACACGCGGCGTTGATATTGGTGCGATTGAATTTATTCACCAACGCATTGTTGAACTGCGCGATGAGGGTAAAGCGATTTTGCTGGTCAGTGTAGAGCTAGAAGAAATCCTGTCATTGTCAGACCGTATCTTGGTTATGTTTGACGGAAAAATCATGGGCGAGCGTAACCCTGCGAAAACTGACGAAAAAGAACTGGGTATGTTGATGGCTGGTATGGAAACCAATTCAGAGGAGGCAAACTGATGGATAAAATGCCAAAATGGGCAGACGTGGTTCTGATCCCCTTTATTAGCCTTATCCTTGCATTTATCGCCTCGGGCCTTGTTGTGGCCGCTGTTGGCGCTGACCCGATTAAAGCCATCCGCGTGATGGTTGAGGGTGCCATTGGCCCGCGCGGCATTGGCTATACGCTTTACTATGCAACCAATTATATGTTCACGGGCCTTGCGGTGGCCGTGGCGTTTCACGCCCGTATGTTCAACATCGGCGGCGAGGGCCAGGCGGCAATGGGTGGCTTAGGGGCCGCGATTGTATTGCTTATGTTTGATTGGCCGCATTGGACGCTTGCGTTGCCTGCTGCAATGATTGGCGCTGGCTTGTTTGGTGCCTTTTGGGCAGCTATTCCAGCTTATCTACAAGCCAAACGCGGTAGTCACATTGTGATCACCACAATCATGTTCAACTTTATCGCGGCTGCTATTTTGGGCTACTTGTTGAATGGTATCTTGAAGAACAAGGCGACCCAAAGTGCCGAAACAGTTCGATTTAGTGATGGCACGCACCTGCCAACGCTGCATGATTTCTTTAATATTTTTGGAATTCCGTTTTCAAAACACGCGCCGGCGAATATCAGCCTGTTTTTGGCATTGGCGTGCGCTTTCGGCGTTTGGTTTTTGCTATGGCGCACCCGCCTTGGATATCAAATCCGTGCATTTGGGCATTCTGAAAATGCCGCAAAATATGCGGGCATTTCTGGGGTGAAAATCACAGTTATCGCAATGGTAATTTCTGGTGCGTTGGCTAGCATGTTGTCAATTAACGTTGTCATGGGGGAAACAGAACGCCTAATTTCCAGCTTTGTTGAAGGGGCCGGCTTTGTGGGTATCGCTGTTGCCCTGATGGGACGTTCGCACCCCGTTGGCATTATTCTGGCGTCTCTGCTGTTTGGAGGCCTTACGCAAGGTGGAGCGGAAATTTCGTTTGAAATGCCCGAGCTTAGCAAAGAAATGGTTTTGGTGATCCAAGCGATGATTATTCTATTTACCGGCGCGCTTGATAATTTGGTTCGGATGCCTGTTGAGAAAGTGTTCCTCCGTCTTAGAAAGGAGCAAAACTAATGGATTCTGCTCAAATCTTTTTACAATTTCTGTTAACTGCCGATATGAGCATTCGCCTGTCTGTTGTTCTTATTTTGGCCTGTCTTGCGGGCCTCTATTCTGAACGCGCGGGTATCTTTGATATTGGACTAGAAGGTAAGATGCTTATCGCGGCCTTTGCCTCCGCGGCTGTTTCATATGAGACGGGCTCGGCTTGGTTAGGTGTTCTTGCGGCGATCAGCGCGTCAATGGTTTTCGCCCTCATTCACGGCGTCGCATCTATCACGTATCGCGGAAATCAGCTGATCTCGGGTGTTGCGCTAAATTTCTTGGCCTCGGGCTTAACCGTTGTGTTAGGCCACGCTATCTATAAAAAAGGCGGCCAAACACCAGCGCTATCAGGCTCCCAACGGTTTGAAGAAATCACGCTTCCGTTTGCGGATACCCTCAGTAATGTTCCAGTTTTCGGCCCAATTTATGCGGATGTTATTTCAGGGCACAAATCTTTGGTCTATATCACATTTCTTATTGTGCCTTTGACGTGGTGGATTCTTTACCGCACCCGTTTTGGCCTTCGCCTACGTGCCGTGGGTGAAAACCCAGCGTCGCTTGATACTGCGGGCGTATCCGTTGTACGTCAGCGTTATTCTGCGGTTCTTATTGCGGGTGTGCTTTGTGGTCTTGCAGGTGCATATCTTGCCACGGCGCAAGCTGCAGGTTTTGGCCGCGAAATGACTGCGGGCCGTGGTTTTATCGCCCTTGCCGCGCTGATCTTTGCAAAATGGCGCCCTTGGTATGCTATGTTTGCCAGTCTGTTGTTTGGTCTATTGGAAGCAATCAGCAACCTTTATCCGAACATTGATGTATTTGGATTGTTTGAAATTCCGGTGCAATTCACGCAAGTATTGCCCTATATTTTGACAGTGGTGATTCTGGCAGGGTTCGTTGGCAAGGCCATCCCGCCCCGCGCCGGTGGTGAGCCATACGTGAAAGAGCGGTAAAAACGCATCAATATCTGCAAATACTTGCATATGTGACGGTTTAACACGGCCCTGCCCATTGATTTGACGGGCAGGGCCGTTTTAATAAGATGAACACAACAGCGGAAATTGTAATATGCAGATTTATCTTCCTATTGCCGAAATTTCGGTAAATGCTTTCTTATTGCTTGGTTTGGGTGGCATGGTCGGAATTCTTTCTGGCATGTTTGGTGTTGGCGGCGGTTTTTTGATGACCCCGCTTTTGTTTTTTATAGGCATTCCGCCCGCCGTTGCTGTTGCAACCGAAGCCAACCAAATTGTTGCTTCATCATTTTCTGGCGTTCTAGCCCACCTGAAACGTAAAACAGTTGACCTGAAAATGGGTCTTGTTTTGCTGTTTGGCGGGTTGATCGGTGCATATCTAGGTATTCAACTGTTTAACTATCTGCGCAGTTTGGGCCAGGTAGATCTGCTGGTTAAGCTTAGCTACGTGGTCTTTTTGGGCATCATTGGTTCGATGATGTTTATCGAGAGCTTGCGCGCTGTGTTGAAATCGAAAAAGGGTCATGCGGTTCCGACACGCAAAAAACACAACTGGATTCACAATCTGCCCTTCAAGATGAAATTCAGAACCTCGGGCTTGTACATCTCGGTCATTCCACCATTCATTGTTGGTATTTTTGTTGGCGTTCTTGCAGCGATCATGGGTGTTGGCGGCGGATTTGTTATGGTTCCCGCAATGATCTATCTGCTCAATATGCCGACCAAAGTTGTGATTGGCACTTCATTGTTCCAGATTATTTTCGTGACGGCCTTTACCACGATGATGCACGCGACGACAAACTTTACCGTTGATATCGTTTTGGCTGTGCTGTTGTTAGTTGGAGGCGTCGTCGGCGCACAAATCGGCACACGTATCGGCCTAAAAATGAAAGCCGAAAGCCTACGCATTTTGCTAGCCATCATGGTGCTTGTCGTGTGTGGCAAGCTGGGGCTTGATCTTCTTATTCAACCAAGCGAGCTTTATTCGCTCGGCGCCGGAGGCCACTAAATGTTACGCTATATCGCTCTTTTCCTCGCTTTGGCATTTCCTGCACATGCAGAAAAAATCGTCGCTGACCTGTCGCAAAACAACGTTGGCATTTCAGCTACCTTCGACGGATCTAACATTCTGATCTTTGGAGCCGTTAGCCGTGACGCCCCAATCCCCGATGATGGTAAAACTGAAATTGTTCTTACGGTTTCGGGGCCAGACCTACCAATCACAGTGCGTCGCAAAGACAAAAAACTGGGCCTGATTTGGGTGAACTCCCAAAAAGTGTTGATCGACGAAGCTCCGAGCTTTTATTCAATCTCCACAACTGCGCCACTCACGGAAATTCTGTCTGACGCCGAAGATTTAACCTATCGCGTTTCGATCCCTCGGGCGATTGAATCGATTGGTGCAAAAATCGCATCCGAGCATAATGCGGAAATCAACACCGAGGAATTCACAGAAGCCTTGATCCGTATTCGAACCAACAACAATCTTTATAACATCCAAGAAGGCGCGGTTAAGTTGCTATCAAGTACATTGTTTAGCGCGTCTATTGATCTGCCTTCTAATCTAACGGCTGGCGAATACACGGCGCGCATTCTGCTGACTCGTAATCAACAGGTTATTGATCAGTTTGAAACCACGATTGATATTCACAAAGTCGGAATTGAACGTTGGCTTTATACACTGGCTCACGAAAACGCGCTTTATTATGGTCTGATGTCATTGTTCATCGCCATTGCATCGGGTTGGTTGGCGTCTGCTGTATTTAGCTATTTTAAATCGTAAACCAATATCATCGGGTGCGTTAACCGCGCCCGATAAACGGCATTTTTGTTGCCATGATTGTCATGGTTTGAACATTCGCCGAAAGCGGTAATTCCGCCATTTGTTTCACTGCCAATGCAGCGTGTCTGACATCCATCATTGGCTGAATTTCCATATCAGGATTGGCAGCAAGTGCGCGCGCATTTAAATCGCGCAACAATTCGGTTTCGGCATTTCCAATATCAATCTGCCCACAGGCAATGTCAAAAGCACGGCCATCCACACTTAGTGTTTTTGTCAGGCCGGAAATGGCATGTTTGGTTGTGGTATAGCCCACAGAGTTTGGGCGTGGCACATGCGCCGCAACCGACCCATTATTGATAATCCGCCCGCCGATTGGATCTTGATTGCGCATTTGAGCAAAGGCACAACGCGCAGCAATGAACATACCGGTTAGATTCACATCAACAATGCTCCGCCAATCTGCAACGCTGATTTCATCAATCAATCCAGCAGCTCCAAGGATACCGGCGTTGTTGAATAGCACATCCAGCCGCCCGACATTTTGAACAAACTTGGAAAATGCGCGCGCCATCGCCGTTTCATTCGTTACATCCGCTACCAATACATGCGCATGTTCTCGCCCCGCCGCGAACTTGACCAGCGCGGCTTTACGACGTGCGATTAACCCAACCTGCCAACCGGCATCTAGAAACAGATCAGCCGTTACCGCCCCAATTCCGGAACTCGCGCCTGTAATGATAATGGATTTATTCATCAGTCGAATCCTCGGTTTCCAGCTTTAATACCGCTGGCGCAACAACAAGATCATCAACACTTAACGGTGACGTTGGGCGGGCCAACATATTGCGCGTTACCCAGAACAATCGTTTTTCGGCGCGCGTTATCGCCACATACGTCAATCGTTTCCAAAGCGCTTGCCCCGCTTCCACCCGCCCCATCCGCGCCGCGACAAACAAATCTGGCGCAAACACCTGCACGTTTTCCCACTGCGACCCCTGCGCCTTGTGAATGGTCACCGCTGCCCCGTGTAAAAACGCTGCCCCCATGCGTGCAGCAAATGGAATAAATGGCTCATCCTCGTCCGGAATTTCAATTTTGATGATCGAGGCCACAGACACTTGCGGCTCAGGCGCACCTATCACATGCACCCTCGAAAAACCTGCTCGGCTACCCGCGCCCAGATATACCACTTGCGCGCCTTTGATCAGGCCGCGCGCCTCAAGATCAATACGTTTTTTGCGATGTTTGGCTGGCAGTTCAATGCCATCGCAAATCAAAGGCTCTCCCGCCATCAATGAATCGGGGGGGGCACCAAATGATTTGCGAAAGGCCTGGATCAACCGAACGCGGGTTTTGTTGCGCCACACCAAAACAGGCGAGCGTGCCATCATATCCGATTCAACCCGCTGGGCAAAAACCACGCGATCATCCTTTTGCGAGGCTTCACGTATCATCTGTTCAAAATCGGAAAACTCTAGGCTGGGATCACTTAAGGCATGGGCAATGTCCAAAATAGGGTTATCCGCGTCTTGACGGTGAATGCGATGTAATATCAATTTCTGCGGCTCGGGCAGCTCGTCAAAAACCATGCTGCCCGATTGCCCGACAGGGGCAAGCTGTGCAGGATCTCCAAACAAAACCAAGGTTGGAAAAATCTCTTTCAAATCTTCAAGCTGCTTTTCATCCAGCATCGAGGATTCATCCACGAAACCCACATCCAATGGATCGTCCCGCCGTTTCCAGCCGGTAATGAAATCAGACCCGCGCAAACCCGCTGTTGCCAATGCGCCGGGAATGGATTTGTTGATTTTATAAAACTCAAATGCCCGATCCAGCGCGGCATCTGTCAGGCCTTCGATTTCGGGTTTTTCCCCATGCCCTTCCAGCCATTCAGCTATTTTTTCATATTCGGGATCGTAAACCGGCGTGTACAAAATCCGGTGAATCGTGGTGGCTGGAACACCCTGATTACGCAATACACTGGCGGCTTTGTTGGTTGGGGCCAGAATCGCAAGGGTGCGTTTGGCTTTGCGGCTTTTGCTTTCGTAATCCCCCGAAACAATATCAACACCCGCGTCCTCAATTGCATGATAAAGGCGCGATAACAGCATAGTTTTGCCAGATCCCGCCTTGCCGACAACGGCTAAAATACGCTCGGGATCATCGGCCATGGGGGTTACAATGCCATTCTCCAGATCAATTCCGACACCTTTTAGGGTTTCGGAAATTTGGTCATAAGCTTGGGCTTGATCGTCGGAAAATGTAATCGCAGTGTTCATACGCCAACCCTATAGAGTGGCGCATAGCGTTTCTAGCAGATTACGCGCAGGCAAGTTCTTTTTGTGAAACCAATTTAATGTTGTCGCCACCAAAAGCGCGGTTAAACCATGATTCTGACTGGGCAAGAGAAATTTGTGCGCGGGCGGCAACCTTGCGACGCGCGTCTTCGTTGAATTCCCATAGGCCAACGCTGATCTTGTTGCGCCCTTCGCCCTGGCTGCCCAATATTGTCGGGGATGATCCGATCGCTCGATAAATCCGAACCATACGTGCGTCAAAAACGCCGACGTAATGCTTGACATTAAATCCGCGCATTACTTCTCCTCCGGCCAACATCAATGCCGCAGCAACACGGCCGTTCGCACTTCGTGACAAACAAAATCGTGTGCATTCCCAAATCAGCGGGCTTTCAATGCGCACACCATCAGTCAAATGGCCAAAGTGATCGTTTACCATTGTCGCGCCAACTGTAGGAAGCAAACGCATCGATCCACCATGGCTACCGTCTTCATTTTCCCAAATCACATAAAGCGGGTTTTCTGCATCATATTCATCGCGCTCGTAACCTTTTGCATCAACGTTTACATCCCAGCCTAGGCGGGTTTTAAACTGATCAGCGCGATCCACAAACATACCAGAGGCAAGTTTGTGGTGATTTTTCAATTCGTCTGCATAGATATATCGTATCATTTTGGCCCCTAATTTCTGAAATCTGGTTTCAAAATTAGGGTTCAGGCGTTAATAGCCACAAAGGCGTGCGTTCGAAGCATTAACCATTCATACGATGATTAATCCACGAGCCAGAGCCTGCGCCACGGCATGCGTCGTGTTGATGGCACCTAATTTGTGGCGCGCACTTTCAATGTAAACCCGCAAAGTGTGCTCTGAAATTGATAGAGTATCCGCCACTTGTGCGCGGCTATAACCCATGGCCAAAAATGTCATCGCATCTATTTCACGCGGCGATAAGGTGCGGGCCTGTTCGGGTTTGCGCGCTGGCTCAAAGGCCAGTGCCCGTTGATTTAGGAAATGGCCGATCAGGATTAAATCCCGACGGTGTTTTTCAGTAAAGGCTGCCCACATTTCGTCGTTGCATGTATGACTAACGGTAAACAAAGCAAATTGCCCGTTGGGGCCACGGATCGGCACGGAAAACCCCTGATTACCAACGCCATATTCAACGGCTTCTTTGCGAAATTGTTTTGCCTGTTTGGAACTCCAGTCCAAACGCTTCCAATCCACGGGGTGAAACCTCTGGTAGCAGCCGATAACCACCGGATCAACGCGAATATAGCCCTGATCAATATAATGCTGTACCCATGCCGGATCGTAGGTGCCACATCCGTACTGTTCTCCTGTGCTATCAACCCAGTGATAAACGACATGATCAATTTGGTAATACTCTCTTAAAGAAAGCGTAGCCGCCTGAAGATGCTCAAGCTGTGATGCTTGTTCCAACTCCTTTAAAATTGCGTCCAGTCGCAAAGGTTTCGGGGCTTGCATCAGCACCTAGTTTCTCCCGCATTCTTTTCATATCGGCAGCGGCAACCAGCGTTGTATCATCCAGCTGTTCCGCTAAAGCCATCATACCGTTTTCGGCAGCAAAGGCTCTCAGGTCCGACAAAACGTCAAGTATCCAATCATTCTGCATATTCACCATCTTCTTAAATTGTTAACGAAGCATTAATTCAACTATAACATGAGTATTTTATTTTTAGTATTCGCCGATTTGTTCTCCCCAGAAATGGCGAGAGGGTGCATGTGTAACTCATTGAAAAAGCCCACATCGATGCTCATCGAGGTGGGCTAGGCCCGCGGAACGGTGTGTTGATCAACCGTCAAGAACATCCTCAAGCGTGCGCAATCCGGTTCGTGGTGCTTGAACCAAAACGGCCATGTTGCCCGGTTTATGCTCATTCTTCAACATTTTCATATGGGCGTTTGGAATTTCATCCCATGGAAAAACTTCGGACATACTGGGGTCAAGGCGGCGTTCTACCATCAGTTTATTCGCCGATGCCGCCTGCTTCAGGTGGGCAAAGTGGCTGCCTTGCACACGTTTTTGATGCATCCATAGATACCGCGCATCCATGGTTAGATTGTATCCAGTGGTGCCCGCACAAATCACCACCATGCCACCTTTTTTGCAAACAAACACCGAGACCGGAAAAGTGGCCTCGCCCGGGTGTTCAAACACCATATCCACATTTACACCTTTGCCGGTGATATCCCAAATGGCTTTGCCAAATTTGCGCACTTCGCCAAACCAGTCTTTATATTCGGGTGTATTTACGATGGGCATTTGCCCCCAACAATTAAAGTCCTTGCGATTGATCACACCTTTCGCGCCAAGGCTCATCACAAAATCGCGTTTGTCTTCGTCTGAAATGACGCCGATCGCATTGCCACCTGCCGTGTTAACCAACTGAATAGCGAATGATCCCAAACCGCCCGAGGCGCCCCAAACCAGAACATTTTGACCGGGTTTTAATTCGTGCGGGTGATGGCCAAACAGCATGCGATAAGCGGTAGCCAGCGTCAGAGTGTAACAAGCACTTTGTTCCCATGTCAGGTGTTTTGGGCGCGGCATAAGCTGTTGTGCCTGAACACGGGTAAACTGGGCAAAGGATCCGTCCGGCGTTTCATATCCCCAAATGCGTTGACTTGGTGAAAACATTGGATCACCGCCATTGCATTCTTCGTCGTCTCCGTTGTCCTGATTGCAATGAATCACAACTTCGTCGCCAACTTTCCAGTTTTTCACCTTGCGGCCCACCGCCCAAACGATCCCCGAAGCATCGGACCCTGCAATATGATAATCAGCCCCATGCACATCAAAGGTGGAAATCGGCGTGCCAAGTGCGGCCCAGACGCCGTTGTAATTCACGCCAGCTGCCATCACCAAAACCAACACCTCATGGCTATCGATTTCGGGGGTGTCCACAACCTCTTGCTGCATGGCCGTATCAGGATCACCATGGCGTTCACGCCGAATAGCCCACGCATACATTTGCTTGGGAACATAGCCCAAGGGGGGTATCTCACCAACTTTATACAGGTCTTTCTCGGGGGCATCATAAGGGGCAATGCCCGTGTCAATCTCAGAAGCCATGCGAATCTCCATCTATGCTGCAGTGCAGTATTTGCACCATTTCGCAGACAGGCATAGATTTAAGCGCGCAACAATGCAACCTTGTTGCCCATTTTTTTGTAATTTAATAACGCACCAACCAATTTACGCCGCAACTGCATCCAAATGGTGGGCGATTGACGCCGCGTAAAACTGCAACGCGGTAATTTCCTTGCCGTTGATCTGGTAGGTTTCGCCATCCTGTTGCACCATCCGGCGCAAAGTTAACATCCGCAAGCCAACCTCGGCCGCATAGGTTAGGCTGTGGCGCGGGATATGCACATGCGCACCGCGATGCTCTAGCTGCTGTGCCAAATCCTCGACCTGCGCCACCAGCTCTTTTTGCGTCAACGGCCCATCAGCTTGTAACATCACCGTTGCCACCAAGGGCACCGGCAAAACCGGAACAACATGACGCACACGATTCATCAGCTCCTCTCCTATCGCCTCGGTCAGGTTGTCAGTATGATCTTTGACAAAGTCTTTTAACGATAACGGGGAGCCAAAGCTAACCGCCGCATAACCAAACCGATGAAAGCGGCCCATAAATTTGAATTTGATCTGCTTGCCCACAAACCCCAGCATTTTTTTTAGGCTAAACCCGAACTTGCGCTCGCCCTTTTCTCCCGCCGAGATCAAAACGCGATCCTCCATCACCCGATCATAATTCAATGCCACCGGCACAAACACCACATCGCGTTGGGTTTCAGGATCAAATTCCGAAACCATATAATTTAACAAACCCAATTTGGGCGGACGTACCGTGCCATCCAGGCTAAGCCCGCCTTCGGGAAAAACCGCCTGTGTCACGCCGCTTTCGGTAGCCAGTTGCACATAGAGCGCCAAAACCCGACGATACAAAACATTGCGCGATTTGCGCCGAATAAAATACGCCCCCATCGATTTTATCAACGGTTGCAGAGGCCATACACGCGCCCATTCCCCCACCGCATAAGACAGCGCAGATCGCTGCGCCGCCAGATATGTAACCAGCACATAATCCATATTAGAGCGGTGATTCATTACGAAAATAACCGTCGCATCAGGATCAATGCCTCTGATGGCGGCCTCGTCAAAATGCCCCAAACGAACGCGGTATAACATGGTGCTAAGCCACTTTGACGCTTTGATCGCAAAGCCAAAATACAACGACGCACTGAATGAGGGCACGATTTCCTGCGCGTATTTGGTGGCCTTTTCAAACGCCACATTTTCGGGCACACCTTCTTCGCGCGCGTATTCGGTTACGGCCTCCATCACGCATGGGGTGTAAATAATCCGCTGGATCATATCGTGACGCCGCGCCAGTTTAAATGGCTCGATCGGGCGTTCCAGTTTGCTGTTCAGTTTGGCGACAACCCGTTGCATCCTGCGTCTGAGAAACCAGCGTACTGATGGCACAAACACCCTTTCAAGCGCGGAAAACACCGCAAATGCGAGGATCAAGATCAGTACCCAAAGAGGTAGTTCAACAACTCTGTTCATCAACACAGAGTGGCAGGAAAACGTTCATTCGTCTATAGAAGGCATAAATCCCGGA